>CALVIS010000046.1 GCA_944331805.1 uncultured Bacilli bacterium | reverse complement strand
TTAAATATCGGGAAGAAGTAGGAGCATTTCAAAGTATTGAAGAGTTAAAAGAAGTTAATGGTATAGGAGATGCTATCTTTGATCAAATTAAGGAAAGTATTACTATTTAAATCTATTTATATTACGTTATTTATAATTAGTTTAATTTATCTTGTTATTTATATAAATATAGATTTTACTTCTAAATTTGAAGGGAGTGAAACTGAAGTAGAAGGAGTAATAGAATCTATAGAATATCAAGGTAATAAAATGACACTGACACTTAAAACTAAAGAAAAACTTATCGCCACTTATTACTTCGATACCGAAGAAGAATTACATAAAACAAAAAAAGATCTTTCATTAGGTGATACTCTTACTTTAAAAGGAGAGTTAACTAACCCCATTTCTAGTAAAAATTTTTATGGTTTTTCCTATCCTACCTACCTAAAATACCAAAAGATTTTTTATATAATGAAAGTATCTGATTATTCTATTAAAAATAAAAATAGTAATATTTTATATAGTATTAGAAATGCTGTTAGAAGTAGTATTAGTAATGATAAAGTAGGAAGTTATATAAAAGTTTTCTTCTTAGGAGATGATACTTCCTTTGATACTACTTTAGAAGAAGATTTTAGAAGTCTTGGTATTTCTCATCTATTCGCTCTATCAGGAACGCAAATAAGTTTTCTAATTTCAATATTTACTTTGCGGAAAAAATCGTTTAATTTTAAGAATTTGCTTTTTGTCTTTTGCATTCTATTTAGTTATTATCTAATAATAGAAGACTGTGCAGCGATTGATAGAGCCTTAATATTTAGTTTAGTATTTTCTATTAATAACACTTTTAACTTCAATATTAGACCTCTTTTCTTAATTTTATTATCTTTAAGTATACTATTCTTTATAAATCCCTATTACATATTTGATGTAGGATTTCAGTACTCTACAATTATAAGTTGTACGTTAATCTTATACATGAATAATAAGAAAAGTAAAGGTAAGATAATAGATTTATTAGAAGTATCATGGGTAAGCTTCTTAGTTAGTTTACCCATTTCTTTATATCATTTTTCTTATACTAATCCTCTTAGTATAATTTATAATCTATTTTATGTTCCTTTTATTAATGTAATTATATTTCCCTTATCTATAGTTTGTTTCTTTATTCCATATTTATCTTTTATTTTAGAATTTTTTATAAATATCTTTGAAAGTAGTGTTGCATTTTTATCTCATCTTAACATAGGTTATATAACTCTAGCAAGGTTTAATATAGTTTATTATTTATTGTATTATGTACTGATATTTAGTTATTTATTTGTTAAGAAAAAAATATATTTATTCTTAATATTACTAATGGTAGTAGTTCATTACTCTTATCCTAAATTATTTCCCAAAGATGCTTTATATATGATAGATGTAGGGCAGGGAGATTCTTTCTTAATTACCTCTAATAATAAGTCTATGTTAATAGATACAGGCGGGGTTATGAATTATTATCAAGAGGAATGGATGCAGTATGAAAAGACAAGTAGTGGTGTTTACTTAGTTAATTTTCTTAAAACTTTAGGAATAACAAAATTAGACTACTTAGTCTTAACTCATGGAGATTATGACCATGCCGGAGAGACTTTAACAATTATGGATGAGATAGATGTAGGAACTGTTTTCTTTAATGGTAATGAGTTAAATACTCTAGAGAAAAAGATATGGAAGAGTTCTTCTAATCATTACAAATTAACAGAAGGAGATAGTTTTAGTTTAGGTAACTTTAACTTTTTAGTTATATCTAATACATACCCTGATGAAAATGATGGAAGTTTAGTTTTGTATAGCACTGTTTATAATAAGAAATTATTATTTATGGGAGATGCTAGTATTAAAAGTGAAGAATATATCTTAGATAATTATGAACTTGATGATATTACAATACTTAAAGTAGGACATCATGGCTCTAGAACTAGTAGTAGTGAAAATTTTATAGATAAAGTTAATCCGACATATTCTTTAATATCAGCAGGAGTAGATAATAAATTTAATCATCCTCATAAAGAAGTAATTGAAAGACTAGAAGAAAATGGTTCTATTATTTTTAACACCCAAGCAGATGGTATGGTTATGTTTGATTTTACTAATAATAAAATTAAAACTTATACATGATAAAAGTACCGACAATGTCGGAAAAATTAAGCACTTAATAAGAAACGACAAATTATTCGTTTCTTTTTTTATATACTTAAAATGGTGGTAGGAATGAAAGTATATTTAGATCTAATATTCTTTATTAATTTCATGTTTGATTTACTCCTTTTAATGACTGTTAGTATAGAGTGTAAAGTCTTTTCTAAAAAAAGAAGGTTAGTAATATCTTCATTTCTAGGAAGTCTTAGTACTTTTCTTTTATTCCTACCCTTAAATAATTTTTCTTTATTTCTTTTTAAAGTAGTAATAAGTATTATTATGATTTTTGTTGGTTTTAAAGTAACATCTAAAGAATTATTTTTTACTCTTATAAAGAGTCTTTATGGTAATAGTATTATTCTAGGAGGACTTATCTATTTCTTAAATAATCAGTTTAGTTATAAACAAAAAGGCTTTATCTTTATTCATGATGGAACAAGTCTAAACTTAATTGTTATTTTAATTAGTAGTCCTATAATTTTTTATCTATACCATAAAACAATGGAGAATGAGAAAAAGAAAAGAGAACTATTACATAAAGTATCTATTAAATGTAAGAAAGGAGTAGTTAATACCTTAGGATTCTTAGATACTGGTAATAATATTAAAGACCCCTATAAGAAAAGAGGAGTTATTCTTATTAATTCTAGTGAATTTAATCTTAATATAGAAGAATCTATTTTAGTACCATTTAAAACAGTAGATTCTAATAATTTACTTAGATGTATAGAAATAGAAGAATTAAGAATAGATGATAATTTAATTACTAAGAAATATTTATTAGGAATTAGCCCTAAAAAAATAGAAATAAAGGGAGCATCTTGTATACTTCCAAATATATTAGAGGAGGAATTAAAATGATTAGTTTACTTTACTTAGTAGCATTTTTACTTGATAGGAGCTGTGAAATATTTTATGTAGGTAGTAGTGATATCTTACCAGAACCATTATCTCGTGAAGATGAAGAAGCATATCTTGTTATGGCTATGGATGGAGATGTTCATGCAAGAGATGTTTTAATTGAACATAATTTAAGATTAGTCGTATTTCTTGCTAAAAAGTATGAAAATACTAAAGTGGATTTAGAAGATTTAGTTAGTATAGGTACAATCGGTCTTATAAAAGGTATAAATACTTTTAAGCCAGATAAAAACATTAAACTTGCAACTTATGCTTCACGTTGTATTGATAATGAGATATTAATGTATTTAAGAAAGATTAAGAAGTCTAAAACCGAAGTTAGTATTGATGCATCGCTTAGTTTAGATGCTGAAGGTAATGAATTACATCTTGAAGATATTTTAGGAACTGATGCAGATATAGTTACTAAAGGAATAGAAGAAGAGACTGATAAAAAGTTAATGTTAGATGAAGTTATGAAGTTAAATCCAAGAGATAGAGATATTATTATACTAAGATATGGACTTATGGGACATAATGAACTTACTCAAAAAGAGGTTGCAGAGCTTTTAGGTATAAGTCAGTCATATATTTCAAGAATAGAAAAGAAAGTGATTAGGAGGTTAAAGAATATAGTTAAGTATTCGTAATATTATGAAAAGTGAAAAAGAAGAGTTAATGAGACTTAGATATTTATATAAAATAAAACAAAGTAAAGGCTTAGGTCTTGTTAATAATGATATTGATTTTAAGAATAAGTATTTTAAAGACTTAGAAGAATTTAAAAGAAAATATATAGGAATTAAATAGCAATATTTAGTTCTTTTTGGTTGACTTAAAGCTTTAATTTTACTATAATTTAATTGATAATAATTATCAATAAGGTGTGGATATGGAAAGAAATACAGTACAAAGACAAGAGATAATAGAAGTGTTAAAAACTAATTATATTCATCCTACTATTAAAGAGTTATGTGAATTAGTAAGTAATAAAAATATCGGACAAGCGACTGTATATAGAACAGTTAAGAGTCTAGTTAATGATGATGTAATTAGAAGGATAGAATGTCCTGATGGCATTCATTATGATTATAGAAAAGATCATTATCATTTTTATTGCCTTAAATGTAATAAGATTACTGATGTGTTTCTAGATAAAAACATAATTGATAATATGTTATCAGCATTAGCTTCTAATTTAAAAGATGTTAGACACATTAACTTAGTATTTGAAGGTATATGTGATAGTTGTAAAGGAAAGAGTAGTTATGGAATTAAATAAGGCAGTTAGGATTAATGAAGATAATCCTAGTATTAAAAGAGTTAAAGAAAGATGTATTAATTGTGGTAGATGTAAGACTATCTGTAGAGATGTTGTAGGAATCAACTATGATGAGAAATGTAGAGAGGCAGTGTGTATAAACTGTGGACAGTGTATTTTAAATTGTCCTGTGGGAGCTTTAGTTCCTAAATATGATTATAAGAAAGTCTTAGATTATTTACATGATACTGAAAAGATAGTTACTATATCAGTGGCACCTGCTGTTAGAACATCAATAGGTGAAGGTTTTGGACTAGAACCAGGTACGTTTCTTGAAAAAGAGTTAGTTGGAGCTTTAAAAGAAGTAGGTTTTGACTATGTATTTGATGTTACTTTTGGTGCAGATATGACAGTTATGGAAGAAGCACATGAGTTAGTTGATAGACTAAAGAATAAGAAAACTCTACCTATGTTTACCTCATGTTGTCCATCATGGGTTAAATACTTAGAAATATATCATCCAGATAAATTAAATCATCTATCTACTGTTAAGAGTCCTATAGGTATACAAAGTTCTGTTATCAATACTTATTTCCTTAAGATGATGAATATACCAAAAGAAAAAATAGTTAATGTCGTAGTAGCACCTTGCACGGCTAAAAAGTTTGAAATTAGAAGGTCAGAAATGGGTATGGATATATGTCTTACTACTAGTGAATTAGTACTACTTTTGAAAGAATCAGGCATCGATATAACTAAAATAGAACCTAAAGAGTTTGATTCTCTTTTATCAAAAGGAAGTGGAGCAGGACTTATCTTTGGTAGAAGTGGGGGAGTATTAGAGTCAGTTTTGAGATGTGTTAACTATATAATAACAGGAGAAGATAAAATTATAGACTCTTTAACTCTTGAAGAAAATGAAAAAAGTGGTACAATAAAGAAGACTATTGTTAATATAGGCTCTTATAAATTAAGAGTTGCAAGCGTCCAAGATATGAAGAATGTAGAAGAAGTACTTAAAGACTTAGATAGTTATGACTTTGTTGAAGTTATGAATTGTCCTTTAGGCTGTGTATCAGGTGGAGGACAAGCACTTAATGCTATTAATAAGATGGATGAAATTAATAGAAAACGAGCTTTATCTTTAGATAGTGATGATAAAAATAATAGTATTAGATTTTGTTATAAAAATCCTGATGTTATAAATATCTATAAAACATATCTTGACTATCCTAATAGTCCTAAGGCAATCAAACTTATTCATACTAATTTTAAAGATAGAAGTAGTATATTAAGAGAGAAATCTCTTTAATATAAATAAATTATAGAAGGAAGGTATTAAATATGGAATTAAAAGGTTCAAAAACTGAACAAAACTTAATGACAGCATTCGCTGGAGAAAGTCAAGCTCGTAATAAATATACATATTACGCATCTAAAGCTAGAAAAGATGGTTATGAACAAATCGCAGCGATCTTTGAAGAGACTGCTAATAATGAAAAAGAACATGCAAAACTTTGGTTTAAAGAATTACATGGTGGAGATATTCCTGATACTATGACTAACTTAGAAGATGCTGCTGCTGGTGAAAACTATGAGTGGACTGATATGTATAAAGGTTTTGCTGAGACTGCTCGTGAAGAAGGATTCGATCGTTTAGCATTCCTATTTGAAAGTGTAGCAAAGATTGAGAAAGAACATGAAGAAAGATACTTAACACTTCTTAAGAATGTTAAAGATGATAGAGTATTCCATAAAGATGGAGACAAGATTTGGATTTGTCGTAACTGTGGACATGTTTATGTTGGTAAAGATGCACTTGATGTATGTCCAGTATGTAATCATCCTAGGAGCTTTATGGAAGTTAAAGCAGATAATTATGAATAAAAGGACTTGTCTAAGTTCTTTTTTTCTGCTATTATTAAGTTAACAAAGTAGAAAGGGAGTAATGAAAAATGGCTAATTTAATTTATCAGGGTAAAATAAATCGTCAATCTACATGTCGTTTTTCTAAAACCCCAGGTTTACAATTTGTTACCTGGGGGGGGGCAGTTTAGGCATAGTTTATGTAATATAGTTACTTTCTTTCGTCATGACATAAGGGCCGGATAATGTATTCGGTTCTTTTTGATGTATAAAAATAAGAGGAGGAGTAGATGATGAAGAAAAAAGAAAATATTATAATAGTAGTAGTGTTAATAGTAATGGTAATTGCAATAGTAGGAGTAAGTTATGCTGCTTTTAACTATAGTAGAACAGGTAGTATAAATAGTATAACAACTGGTGCGATAACAATGAAATATACAGAAACAAGTAATACTATTTCTTTAACAGGGGCCTTACCAACAACAGATAAAACAGGTATGGTAAGATTAAATCCAGGAGAATATTTTGATTTTAGTATAAGTAGTGAAATAACAGGAGATGTAAATATCAACTATGAGATAAGTGCAAAAGATATAACAGATGGTAGTGCTAATAAGATAGATGGTAAATATATTAAGTTATACTTAACTAAATTAAATGGGGATTCTGAAGAGGCTTTAATGGTTCCTGAAGTGTATAATGAAGAGACAAGTGAAAATACATATACAGGAAGACCTGCAAATGAGATGAGTTTATATACAAGTAGTATGAACTCTAGTGAAAGTAATAATTATAGACTAAGAATGTATGTTGATGAAGATTATAATCCTCAAGGAGATGGTGGAGGATTACAGTTTACAATACAAATAAATGTTTATGGAAAAGCAGGAGATAAGTATGTACCTTTAACTACACAGAAGATATTAGAAGATAATGAATTACAAGAAGAGACTACCAATATGTTTAATTATGCAAGTAATGGGGATTATATGGATATGAGTTCGATGAGTCAACAAAATAATCCAGAATATGTAACAAACGGCTTATATAGTATGGAAGATGAAGATGGTATAAGTTACTACTTTAGAGGAGCAGTAACAAATAATAATGTTCAATTTGGTGAATATACAGAAGATTATTATGTATATGATGATGGCTTAGGGCAATATTTTCAAAGTTTAGTTTCTTGTCAAGAATATAATAGTAGTTGTACTGAAAGCAATAAAGTAAAATTTGCAAGTGCAGGAGATAAGATGTACTGGAAGATAGTGCGAGTAAATGGAGATGGAAGTTTAAGACTAATCTATAATGGAACAAGTGCAAATACTGATAATAGTGATTTAGCCCATTCATATGCAGTAGGATATACAAAATATAATTTAGAGCTTACTGATCCAAAATACACAGGATATACTTATGATAATGATACAGATAGTTTTATAAAGAGAGAAGTAGATACTTGGTATGATAATGCTTTAGGAAGTACTGTATATGATAGTATGGTAATAGGAGGAAGATTCTGTAGTGATAGTAGTGGTTATAATTATGATGGTAATGGTTATTTTGCAAGTTATGATAGATTAGGGCAAGCTGCTACAACTTTTGCAAAGCCTAATGCCCCAACCTTAAAATGTCCTTCAACAACAGAAAGTTATGGCGGTTCATATAGACTAAAAGCAGGGTTAATAACAGCAGATGAGTTAGTATTAGCTGGAGAGAATCTAGCGATAACAACAGACAGTTACTTGAATCCAGGATCATCAAATATGTATTATTGGAGCATGACACCAATCTCGTTCTCTTTTGATCATTCTTATGTTTTGTATGAGAGTGATACTCTGAATTTTAACGATGTGCACCAGTGGTACGCCGTGCGTCCAGTTATCAATGTGACTACTGAAAATGGGTTTGCCAGTGGAAATGGAACTGCATCAACTCCATATGTGATACTTGAGTAACGGACAGTTTTAGTAAAAGCGTTGAAAAATAAAGGGAAAATAGATATAAAAGTACGACCAATAATATATG
>CALVIS010000045.1 GCA_944331805.1 uncultured Bacilli bacterium | reverse complement strand
ATTGCAGAGTTAACTTATGTTGTAATTCTAAATTTAATTCATAATAAAAATATAGATATCTATATTTTAAATATGCCTTCTGAAGAACTATCAGCATATGATGAAGTTAAATTCTGGTTAGATATAGGATGGATAAAATTGTATAATAATAAATAATAGTTATTGACATATATTAAAAACAATGTATAATAGTGTAAAAAAAATACATTTAAATAAAACTAATTGTATTTTTTTTACATTTATTTAATATAATATAATGTAGGAAGGTGATAGAAGTGCTAACAGGAATTACATTAAAAGATTATACAACTTTTATAAAAGAAACAACTTTTGATTTTAAAGCTACTAATTCTAAAATACTAAACGAAACAAATGTTGGTGATAATAGAGTATTAAAAGGAGCACTATTTGTAGGAGAAAATGCTTCTGGTAAGACTCAAGTATTACAAGCAATAGTATTATTATTTGACTTATTATTAGATAATACTGAACAAAATTTTATAGTAAAAAAATCAATGTATACTAAAGGTACTAAATTTAGTTTGGTTTATACATTTAATGTTGATGGTAATGATATTAAATATTCTGTTGAATTTGAAGGTAATGAAATTAATTCAGAAAAATTATTTGTTAATAATGAATTAAAGCTTGAAAGATTAAAGAAAAATGGTAAAACTTATTTTGGTGAAGAAAAAGATAATGATAATATTAATCCAAGTTTATCTTTATTAAAATTAGAATATTATAATACAAGATTTAATAATGATATAGTTTTAAATAAATGGTTTGATTTTTTGAAAAATTCTATATATATTAACTGTTTATTTGGAAGAAGAACTATAAAGTCATATAATCCAGTAAAACTTCCAGAACAAATTATAGAAAAATATGCTGAAAGTAATGATGCAACTAAATTAAATAAGCTTATTGATAAGTTAGGTTATAATAGTGAAGTTGTATTTAATAAACAGTTTTCTAATACTGATAAAACAATAGTTATAAATTCTACTAAAGAAACAATTGGCCTAAAAAAGAAAGGTACTAGCTTTGTAATGCCTTTACCTCTTGAATCTACTGGTAATAAATCTTTTATGAATATGATTTTACCTATTAATTATGTAACTAAAAATAATTCTATTATTATTGTTGATGAATTTAGTAGTGGACTTCATAATGAATTAGAAGAAGCTTTAATAAAATATTTCTTTAATAATAGTGGAAATTCGCAAATATTTTTTACTTCTCATTCTACTAATTTATTAGATACTTCAATTTTAAGACCAGACCAAATTTATTCATTTAAATTTGATGCTAAAGAAGGTACTCTAATTAAAAGATTTTCAGATGAGAATCCAAGAGAATCACAAAATATAGAGAAAATGTATTTAAATGGAGTGTTTGATGGAATGCCAAAATACAATAAAGAGTTTAAAGATTAATAAAAATAAATCAATTGGTGAAGTTGTTATAGTAGTAGAAGGGGAAAAAGAAGAATTTAAATTATTAAAGCACATATTTACAAAGATTTTGGATTATAATTATGTTCAGGTTAGAAGAAATAAAATAATGAAAGATAAATTTGAAAGTAAAAATAATAAAAATTCAACTATAATTGTTGCTAATACATCTAATTCAAATATAAAAACAATTATGGAAGATAAAAATTATAAAGATAAGTTATATAACCTTTTAAAGAAAGAGTACAATAGAAGTTTGAAAAATGTACCTATATATATTCTTTGGGATAGAGATGCAGATTCAAATACTAGTGATGTTGTTTTGAAAGCACTTAATACTTTTACAAGTTCCTTAGATAATGATTATGATATGAATGGATTATTATTACTAAGTTATCCTTGTGTTGAAAGTTTTGAATTATCAAACTTTATTAAACAATTTTGGAAAACAAATTTTAGTAGTGCAAAGGATGCTAAAAAGAAGATGAAAGAAATAATACCAGAATTAACTGATATAGATGAAAAGACACTTATGTTAGCGATAGAGAATATGCATAGAACAATGTATTCTTATGGAATAAGAAATTATGATCCAACAAATTTTAAAAAGGAGAATTTAAAAATATTTAGAAGAGAGTCAGAAGAATATTTAAATAATAAATATTTTAATGCACTTTCTTTAATTGGAATTATGCTTATTGACTTAGGGATAATAACTGTGTAATAAAGTTGATTTAGAGATAATAAAATGGAGATTTCATATTATAATGAGAGAAATATCAATTAATTTCAGAAAAACTGGCATATAAGCCTTATATGATTTTTTCAAGTTATTGAATATAGGAGTAATTTGTTAACTCAGTCATATAAGCACTGTCAGTCTTTTTGTTAGTTGTAAAACTAAACCTTCTAAAGTATAATAGTCTTAGAAAAGTTAATGAGGAGATATAATTATGTTAAAAAGATTAGAAGTTAGTGTGGCTCTTATTATTTTAGGTAATCTATTATATTTAGCTTTATCGTTTTTTTCTGATGGCAATAGTAGTTTCCAAGAATTTACTTCAGGATTATTATTAGGTATATCTATTGGTATTAATTTAATAGGAATTTTACTATTATTATATACAATTGTAAAATATAATAAGGACGGAAAGTAGTGATAATATGGAACAGACAAGTATTTTTGAAAATCCTTTAAATGAACCTTTAGCATCTAGGATGAGACCTGTTAATTTAGATGAATTTGTAGGACAAGAACATTTAATAGGCAAAGATAAATTACTTAGAAAAATAATTGAAAGTGATAATGTTTCTTCAATGATTTTCTGGGGGCCACCAGGAGTTGGTAAAACAACACTTGCTAGAATAATTGCTAATGAAACTAAATCAGAATTTATTACGTTTTCTGCTGTTACATCAGGAATTAAAGAAATAAAAAAAGTAATGGAAGAAGCAGAAGCTAATAAAAGATTAGGTGTTAAGACTATTGTTTTTGTAGATGAAATACATAGGTTTAATAAGGCTCAACAAGATGCTTTCTTACCTTTTGTTGAGAAAGGCTCTATTGTTTTAATTGGGGCGACAACAGAGAATCCTTCCTTTGAAATTAATAACGCTTTACTTTCAAGATGTAGAGTATTTGTTTTAAAAGAATTAACTAGTGATGATATTTTAGTTATTTTAAAAAGAGCGATTACTGATGATAGAGGTTTTGGTAAAGAGAAAGTTATTATAGAAGATAATCTTTTAAAAATAATTGCCGATTTTGCAAATGGTGATGCCAGAAGTGCTCTTAGTTCTTTAGATATAATTGTAACTAATTCTAATGCTTTATCTGATGGCTCTATTAAAGTTACTAAAGAAATAATAGAGGAATGTTTAACTAAAAAAACTCTATTATATGATAAAAATGGTGAAGAGCATTACAATATTATTTCTGCTTTACATAAATCAATGCGTAATAGTGACCCTGATGCTGCTATTTACTGGTTATCTAGAATGATAGAAGCAGGTGAAGATCCTTTATATATCGCTAGAAGAATTACAAGATTTGCATCAGAAGATATAGGACTTGCTGATACTAATGCTTTAAATGTAGCGATTAATGTTTACGAGTCATGTCATTTTATAGGTTATCCTGAATGTAATGTTCACTTAACAGAAGCGGTTATCTATATGTCTTTAGCCCCTAAATCTAATGCTTGTTATACTGCTTATATGAAAGCGAGCGTTGATGCTAAAAAGATGTTAGCAGAACCTGTTCCTTTAAATATTAGAAATGCTCCTACTAAGTTAATGAAAGATTTAAATTATGGAAAAGGCTATCAATATGCTCATGATAGTAAAGATAAATTAACTACTATGGAGTGTCTTCCACCTTCTTTAAAAGGTAAAGTATATTATGAACCTACTACCGAAGGAAAAGAAGTTAGATTTAAAGAAAGATTAGAACAGATAAAAGAATGGAAGAAGAAACACAGTTCATAACATTGTTAATAAAAGGAGAATAATATGCAATATATTGAGAATATTATAAAAGATATTAATGATAATAATCAAAACAAAGTAAATTGGACTAAAGCTTGGAGTAGTAAATATCCTGTGTTAGCAGCTTATCAAAAAGAAGTAGATGTAGAAAAGTATGCTAAAGAGATTAGAAAGATATTAGATGATTTACAAAAGACTTATAATTATAGTAAACTTGATGCCATGTTAGTTTTAAAAGATATTTTATATCATGAGTGGAAGGATAAAAGTTAATTACAGTGTTAAGAAAAATAGCGGAAGTTCCATTAGATATTGGTAGATTAGAATAATTTAATTTTATATACTTTTTACTGAGGTGAGAAAAATATGGAAATAGGAAATAAAATATCAGAATTAAGAAAGAAAAATAATCTTTCTCAAGAAGTACTAGCAGAAAAAATAGGAGTTACTAGACAGACAATATCTAAATGGGAATTAGGTGAGACATCTCCTGATATTAAACAAGCTAAAGAGTTATCTAAAGTATTTAATGTTAGTTTAGATGAATTAACTGATAATGATATTAAAAATGTTTTAGAAGTTAAAGTTAGTAATACCGAAAAGTTAGCAGGTATAATAATTAAGATATTAAAAGTACTAGGAGTTTTAGGAATAATTTATGTTGTATTATTTGTCATTGCTTTAGTTTTATTTACTGCTTTTCCAAATGAACAAAAGACAACTACAGAGATGGTATCAGCTGATTTAAATTGTTCTATTGGAGATAATAATTATTCTATTACGATAGGAGAAGATAATTATTTTGAATGTAAAGAATGTAATAAAGATATGAAAATTTATTTAAAAGATATTACAGATTATGCTAATATAGAGCACAGTGTAGAAAATATAGAAAAGTATTTTGAAGATAATGGAGGAAGCTGTGAGTAAATATGAAAGTAATAACAATATGTGGTAGTTATAAATTTAAAAAAGAGATGATTGATATAGCAGAAAAATTAACTTTAGAAGGTAATTGTGTTTTAATGCCAAATGAATTATCAAGAAATAGTAAAGATGATTATACTTTAGAAGAAGCTTTAATGATTGATAAAATGCATAAAGAAAAAATAAAGTTAAGTGATGCTATTTTAGTTGTTAATGTAAATGGTTACATTGGAAGTAGTACTAAAAGTGAAATAGAGTATGCTAAAAATTTAAATAAAGAAATTATGTATTATACGGATTTGAAGGAGGAATAAAGATGAGTTTAACAATAAATATATATTATACAGGTAAAAATGGTAGTGCTAGAGCTTTTGCAAAAGAAATGGTAGAAAGTGGTCTTGTAGAAAGAGTAAGAAATGAAGAAGGCAATTTAAAATATGAATATTTCTTTCCTATGGATGATGAAGAGACTGTTCTATTAATTGATAGATGGGAAAATGAAGAAGCTTTAGATAGACACCATAAAACAGAAATGATGGAAGAAATTGCTAAGTTAAGAGATAAGTATAATCTTCATATGAGAGTTGAACAATTTGTTTTTAAAAAATAGGTTAATAAAGGTCTAGGTTTTACTTAGAACTTTTTTGTTATATAATAATTTTATTAGGAGGAGTAGCTGTGTTAGAAGATGATGTCTTTAAAAAGAGAAAATTAGATAAAGATAAATTAATTACTTATGGCTTTGTTAAAGAGAATAATACTTATAAGTATTCTAAATTAATTATGGATAATAGTTTTAGAGTCGATATTACTATTGATAGTAAGGGTAAAGTTATAGGTAAAGTTTTTGACCTTGATGGAGATTATGAATATACTAACTTTCGACTTGAAAATGTTAAAGGAGACTTTGTTAATAGAGTAAAAGAGGAATTTCTTAAAGTGTTAGAAGATATCGCTGATAATTGTTTTACTAAAGAATATTTTATTTATCAACAGTCTAATGAAGTTAGTAATTTAATTAAAGAAAAATATAATGTTTTACCTGAATTCTTGTGGGAAGATAGTCCTAATTTTGGTGTTTTTAGAAATGAAAATAGTAATAAATGGTTCGGCCTTATTATGAATATTGATAAAAGCAAGCTTAATTCTAAAGAAAATGGGGAAGTTGAAGTTATAAATGTGAAATTAGATGATTTAGTAGATGCTTATTTGAAAAAAGATGGTATTTATCCTGCATATCATATGAGTAAGAAAAGTTGGGTTAGTGTTATTTTAGATGGTACTTTATCTAATGAAGAGGTTATGAGTCTTATAGATATTAGTTATGAGTTATCTAATCGAAAAAAAGAATGGCTTATTCCTGCTAATCCTAAATATTATGATATTGTTAATGCTTTTAATGAGACTGATACTATTATCTGGAAACAGTCTAGTAATATTTTTGTAGGAGATACTATCTATTTATATATAGCAGAACCTTATTCGTGTATTATGTTTAAATGTAGTGTAACCCGAGTTAATATACCTTATCCATATGCTGATAAGAACGTATCAATGAAAAAAGTTATGAAAATAAAATTATTAAAGCAATATAAGAATGATGAATTTACTTTTAAGAAGTTAAATGATTACGGTGTTAGAGCCATAAGAGGGCCAAGGAGTGTTCCTAGTAAATTAAGTGAAGATTTAAATAAGAGTTAGTGTGTTATAATAGTTATAAGTTACTGTTGTTTGAAGTACATAATAATTATAGAAAATTTGTAAATAGTAAAGGAGAAAAGTAAAATGGTAAAGGAATATTTTGATATTTTAGATGAAAATGGAAACAAAACAGGTAAAACAAAATTAAGAAGAGAAGTTCATAGAGATGGTGATTGGCATAAAGCTGTTCATATTTGGATTATAAATGAAAATGGAGATATTTTATTACAGAGAAGATGTGCTACAAAAGATAGTAATCCTAATATGCTAGATATATCTTGTGCTGGACATTTAACTGCTGGTGATGAGTCTTTAACTGGAGCAATTAGAGAATTAAAAGAAGAGTTGAACTTAGATGTTAATAAAAAAGATTTACAATTTATTAAGACTTTAAAAAGAAGCTCTAAATATACTTCTACTTTTATAAATAACGAATTTGATGATTTATATATTTTAAGAACAAAGAAAAAAATTAGTGATATGAAATTTCAAGAAGAAGAAATATCAGAAATATTTTATGTTTCATATAATGAGTTTAAGAAAATGGTTAATAGTAAACAACCAGATTTATTAATGCATACTGAGGAGTTTAATATTTTATTTAATATGTTTGATAAAGAATTTGGAGAATAGAGTGAAAAAAGGAATTTATATTAGTATTAAGCCAGTACATTTAAATAGAATAGTTACAGGAAAGAAAAATTATGAATTTAGAAATTATTATCCTAAAGAACATATTGATGTTTTGTATGTTTATGAATCTTCTCCAATTTGTAAACTTAAATATATAATAGAGTTAGGAGAAATAATAAAATATCCTAATAAGATTACCAAAGAAGGTTATGGCAATGAAGATTTTAATAAAGGTTTAAAGAATTCTAAATATGCTTATGAAATAAAGCATTTATATGAGTTAGAGAGGTTTATTTCTTTAAAAGAGCTTAAAGAAAAGTATGGTTTTAATCCTCCACAGTCTTATGCTTATGATGTAAGATATGAAAGATTAACAGAAGATATAAATAAAATGAATGTTAAAAGATTAATTTAATTACTAGAATTAAAGACTTTTCTTTATAAATTTGGTAAAATATAACTATAAATAGTGAAGTGTTTAGGAGGTTTATTTATGCAGGTAAGTGATGTTAAAAAAGCTTTAATAGAACAAAGAAAAATAAATTTGTCAGGTAATTTGTATCATAAAACACAAATTGATTTTGCATATAATACTAATCATATAGAAGGATCTACTATAACTCCTGATGAGACTGCTAGTATTTTTGAAAGTGGTACTATTTTAGCAAACAATGATAAAGTAATAGTTTTAAAAGATGCTACAGAAACTAAAAATCATTTTACATTATTTAAATATATGTTAGATACATTAGATAATCCTCTTGATGAAGATATGATTAAGAAATATCATTTTATTTTAAAAGATGGAACTCTAACTGATAGTGAAAAAGAATGGTTTAATGTAGGTGAATATAAGAAGAAAAAGAATTTTGTTGGTAGTATTACAACAAGCTTACCAAAAGATGTTAGTAAAGATATGAAAGCTTTGTTAGAGTGGTATAATAATATAGAAAATAAAAAGTTAGAAGACATAATAGAATTTCATGTTAAGTTTGAGCATATTCATCCTTTCCAAGA
>CALVIS010000044.1 GCA_944331805.1 uncultured Bacilli bacterium | reverse complement strand
GTTAAAAAAAGATTTGAAACCTTTATATACAAAAGCTCAAATCACTGTTTAATATTTTTTTCATTTACCTATCCTGAGAAAATTCCAGAATAAAAAGTAACTATTCACAGTCTAAAAAATAAATAACTGGAAAAAACAACCAATAATCAATAAATTGGCTGTTTTTAATTTTCTAAGTTATGTAATAGTATACGGATCTTTATCGTTTCATATTTATTAACATCATAGTTACCACAAGTTTCTGTGAATAGTTACAGAAACGCAATTTCCTTATAGAGAAAAAAGTCATCTAAACTCTTCTTTTTTTGTTTAATTTGGGCGACTATAAAACAAAATAAGATGGTAAAGAGAGTTAGATGACTGGGAAAATTAACTCCCAATAACAATATATAATAAAAGTCTAAAAGTTACAAGTACGAGTTTTCGTAAACGCTATAAAAGCTAGTAATATCAACAAAAATTTATAATATTTTTTTTATAATTTTAATCAACTAAGCTATCACTTTTTTTAATATTTTCTAAAAGTTTGCTAATTTCCATAACTTTAATATCAAGTTTATTATTTAATATTTCTTCTATTCTTTTTGACTTTAAAGAACTATTATTTAAGTATTCATAATCAAAATTAATAATAGAATTAGTTACCATTTCCTCACTATCTAATAAAATCTTAACTATATCTCTAATACTTATATTCTCTTTAAGCATAATACTTTCTACAAAATTATTTATATTACTATCATTAGAATATAAGTATTTTTTTAAAATATTTTCAAGTAATAATTTTAAATAATTATTTCTATTAACGCTACTTGCTAAGTCTCTAGCTTTATATTTAGATGTAAATTTTAAAGTATTACCTGTTTTTAAATAATCTATAACTGCATAAATTCCTTGACCCTTCTTATAAACTTTATCACAAATTGATATAGCAGTATTAAGATCTAAAATAGTATTTATATCTTTAAAAATATTATTATCATCTCTAGTAATAGTTACATTTATTTTAGGACTACTTTCTAGTAATTTTAGCTCCTCTACCCTCATATTTAAATAATCTTTAATCTTGTCATAATTAGTTTTAATATTACCAGTCACTTCCAAATTATCAATAATATTATCACTAGTATTAACATTAGGAGTAGTATCTTCTTTTATATAGTTACATGATAAAAGATTATTTAATGTATTATTATCATATAAAGTCTTTAAGATACTCTTAGTATCAAATTCACTTTTAATATTAGGATTTAATAAAACTTCTACTATAAGACGTTCTACTTCTTTTAATTTAGTATCAACTTCTTTATCATAACCAGGAAAATAATTATCTATACTAATATCATTATAAGTAATATTGGGGTACTTAATACAAGGTTGATGATTAACTAAAAGAGCAATATCATCTATAAAAGAAAGTTGACTCACTATAGTGTTTTCTAATTCTTGCAACCTAGTTTTATATTTCAAAATTAAACTATCTATTTCTTTAGTCATCTTTCCTTTATAACTTTTTTCAACATATCGCATATATTCATTAATATCATAATAAATACCTGCATTTTTAATAATTATTTTACATGTTTCTATAATATTATCTTTAGTTAAAACTAAATTAGGAAGATTTCCAAAATCTTGATCTACTATCTCTATTTCTCTTTCACCTTTTATAATAGCATAATATTTACTATTATCTTCAAGAATATATAAAGCATAAAGTAAATTATTTGTAGATAAATATAAAGAATCTACTATCTGATCATTTATTTTAGCAAATAAAGAGAATATTCGTTCATTTTTCATACCTAGTTTAGCATTTATATTAGTATTTTCATTATTAAATAGTATCTCTCTACATTTAGTTACAAAAGAGTCAATTAAAGTAGAGTCTTTAGTATTTTTTATTTCATTATATAGTGGTAAAATTGTCTCTTTAAGACTTTTTGATAATTCTATGTTATTTAAAGACAATATAACTTCATTAGCTTTCTTTACAGCATTATTATATTTTATAATAGGATTATCATTGTCAATAATAGATAAAGTATTATTATTTAGAATGTTATATTTATTAATAAGTTTATCATATATAACATTTAAAGATTTTAATTTGCTTTGAGTATTATCACTATCATCTATAGATGATAGTTCTCTTATAATATTATCTTGGAAGTCAATATAGTTAGTAAACTCTTCTTTAGATAAATAGTCTTGAACCCTAACTAAAATCTGGCTATAATAGCCTCTTAATTGACTAAGCAAAGCCATTTTAGATTTTATTTCCTCATCTAATAAATTCTTATTAGTAGCATTGATAAAGTTTATTATTTCAGCTTTATTATCGTCAAGTTCTTTAAGTAAAGAAAAGTTATTAGTTTTAACCATACAACCACTTCCTATTCTAAGAAAAATTATAACAAAAAAAAAGCAAATAGTAAAACTATTTTGTCATACCATTTGCTTCCATAACATTTGTATTAGTATTTTCTTCAAAAGTTATATTTCCATCTGCTCCTACAACAAGATTACCATCAGTACCATTAGCATAAGCTTCAATTGCTTGATCAACAGCTTGTTCTACAGGTACTATTTCTACTGGAGCGGATTCACTAACTTCTGCTTGAGGTTCCGTAGCTTGAACTTCAGTTTCTTCTTGTTCTACTGGTACAGTATCAGTATTAGTATTTTCTGCAGTTTCTTGATTAGTTTGAGCATCTTCAAACTCACCTTCAGTAGTTATATTATCACCATCGTCATATTCATATACTTCATCAGGCGATGGAAGTGGTCCAGGTTCTACATCAATTGTTTCATCATAATCGTCTGAACCATTAACACCATCCTCGTCGTAGTCAAAACTTACGTCACCACTAATAGCACCTTCTGAAATACCAGGATCTAAAGTTACATCTCCAATATCAATATTTTCCTCATCCTCAGTTTTATCAGTTGTATCATCTTCATTGGATGTTTCATTATCATCAGTTTTAGCAGGTACATCTATCTCTTGATCAGGTTGTTCTGTATTATTATTAGAATCTTCTTCACCTTCAATTACCGGAACAATTCCTTCTTCTTCAAAAATATTATCATATTTTTCTTCTTCTTGAGATTGTTCTGGTGTATTAGATGTAGCATCATCTATATCTTTATTAGGATCTTGAAATTCAGGCATACTTGCATCAGTAGATTCACTTCCACCACTACTTTGTGAAGGGCTACTACTTGATGAAGAACTAGAACTACCACTATTAGCAGAACTACCTGAAGAAGTCGTATAAGTCTGATTAGAGTTTGCTCTTGTAGGAACATTAGTATTTTCTTTCTTAGTTTCTACTTCTTCTTGTTGAGTTTTTTCTTCTGAAACTTTTCTCTTAGTTTCCTCTTCTTGTTTCCTTTTTTCTTCCTCTTGCTTTTTCTCTTCTTGCTCTTCCCTTTGTTTTTTAGCTTCTTCCCTAGCTTTATTATCATTATTATTAGTATTATCTAATTTATCTTTATCAGTATTAACAGCTATCTTATTAGTTGTTTCAGTTTGACCAAATTTACTAGCAAATTTACTTAAACCAATTCCTCCAGCAATAGCAATGGCAATCACAGTTACACAAGGAACAGCAACTTTAAGTCTTTTAACATACTTAGGAAATTTCTTTTTCATATCAATATTAGGTTTAAGCCAATTACCATTCTTAATAAAAGGTAACTTATTAATGATAGAAACCATTTTAGGATGTTTAGTAGCAAAAGTATCATCATTTAAATCTTCAGCATCATCCGGATTTAATAAGTCATCATCATAATCATCTGTTTCATCCTGACCCTTTAAATTTTTTGTTTCATATTCTGTCTTAGCATCTTTAAACTCAATAAAATCTTCATTAGATAAATAATTATACATTTTTATCTTAGAAAAAACATCATTTGCATCTTTACAATTCAAATTAAAAGCTAAAGGACGATTCTTTACCATTTCGTCAATACTTTTATAATTGTTTTCTTTACCATATCTATAAATCACATTGATTGCTTCATCTTTATTAGTTGTAAAATGATAGTTTAATTTTCCAGTAGACATATCTTCTTCTACATAACAAAATGTATCTACTTTGTTTCCATTTTTATCATAATCTTCATAACGATATATACCAACTATTTTTTTATTATCCATAATTATCACCCCTACCTTGTATTACCTGTATAAGTATATCCTTGATTTAATAAGTTAATATCATTATAAGTACTCCATTTTGTATCAGTAGATCCACTACTTATTAGTGTCCTTGTCCTAACACTATAATAGTTAACAGTACCATATACTGGTCTACCATCCTTAGTACCTATTTTTTCTCTTCTTGAATATAACAAAATTTCTTTTAAACAATTAGCATCACTAGCACTACATTTAACAGCACTAATTCTATCTGTATTATATTGCCAACTACTCCATGAACTCCAATTAGATAAAACTGGATTAGTAACTTTTCTATACTCATACATAGTAGTAACTTGAGGAGTAGTATCTGTACTAGAAGATGTATCTGGCGTAGTTTTAGAAACTATTCCACCACTACTTCCTATATTAGTAGTTTGATTAGTATTAGTAGTTATATTATTGTCTGTAATTTCTACTTCTTTAGTCTCTAAATCTTCTTCAGTTGTCTCTTGT
This sequence comes from uncultured Bacilli bacterium, assembly GCA_944331805.1. Classification (GTDB taxonomy): domain Bacteria; phylum Bacillota_I; class Bacilli_A; order RF39; family UBA660; genus Onthousia. The sequence continues at coordinate 3,700 of CALVIS010000044.1, read as the reverse complement.
TCTTCTTTAGAACTATCTTTTTTACAAATATCATGCTCACAGTATTCATACTCACCTACTTTAGTAAGAGAATAATCTTCTTTTTCAGCACATTCCAAATTAACTCTTAAAGTATAATCATCATCATTCTTAGTTAATCTAATAAAGCTATTATTAACATCACAAGCTTTACCATCAGCATCTGTAAAAGCTTCTAAAAGATTAGAATTAATCATATCTCTTAATGTTAATTCATTAACATCTCCTATTTCTTTTGGTAATCTATCAGTTGTATAATACTCATAAGCGGCATTTTCCATATCTTTCAAATTTTCGCTAAATACTTTATCATAATTAGAACTAGACTTAGTTGTATTATTATTAGGTGTAGTCACTTTAGTAATTATAAAAATAATTAATATCAAGAAAATTATAACTACAATAGCTTTTAATAAAATATCACGTAATGGAAATCTACCTCGCATATTTTCTTCAGTATACATAAATATCCCCCTTCTTTTTAAGTTTGGGCATATTATACCACAATGTTTAATAAATGTCAAATTTTAATCTTACCAAGGTACAACCAGGATTCATAAAATCTAGTTTATATTCTAACACACGTTTTTCTTTTTTTAAATAATCATTAACTGCCCTTCTCAAAATACCACTTCCAATACCATGGATAATAACAATATACTCATATTTTAGTTTATAACAATCACCTATAAATTCTTTTACTTTAAAAATAGCATAACTTCTGTCCATACCATGCAAATCTATACTAGGATAACTAGATAATATCAACTAAATTTCTTCTTTCTAAGACTGCAGAAAGTTTAGGCATTGAAAAACGTCCTCCAACTCTTAATGTTGATAAAGCACCTGTTAAATTAGCTAACTTGCATGTATCTTCTAAAGAATAGCCATGTGTTATAAAATAAGTAAAAGCACCATGAAAAATATCTCCTGCTCCCGTAGTATCAACTGCTTTAACTTTAACACTAGGTATTAATTTATAAGTATCTCCTATTTTAGTAAAACATCCCTTATCTTCTAAAGTAATTACTACAGTATTATGAAAGTCATTAGTTAATTTTTCATGAATCTTTATAAGATTATCTATACTACCATCATAATTTAATTTAGTATAATCAAGAGCAAAGTTTTTAGAACAAACAAGATAATCTACATAAGGGCATAAATTAACAGTACTAGGTTTAAAACTACCAGCATCTATTATTTTAATAGCAGATTTATTATTAAGAAGAACCTTCTTACTCATTTCTTCCTCTTCTCCATCTACTAAGATAACATCATATTTATTATCATTAGGTATACTACACTTAGGAACATTAGTATCTTTACTAGTTAATATTGTTCTACTAGCATTAGTTGCATTAGCAAGTATAATACTAAGATCAGTATCAAAATTATCAATTAGTTCTAAGTATGTAGTATCAACACCAACGCTATTAAACTCAGCTTTTATTAATTTTCCATAATAATCGTTACCTGCAACACCTTGAAAAGAAACATCACAATCCCATAAAGCTAATAAGTAACCAGCATTACTAGCAGGTCCTCCTCCACAGTCAATATGGTTACCTACTCTTTGTTTAGTATTTTCTACAGGATAATTATCCAATCTAAAAGTAATATCATAAGAAGCATGTCCAATTGTTAAATATTTCATATCATCACCAATATTAGTATAACAATTTTTTTAAAAAAAATATATAAAAATAAAAGACTATAATGTAAATATTTGTTATACTTAAAGTGAAAGGTAGTGTTATATATGAAGAAAATAAAAAAGAAAAAGAAACTAACGAAAAAACAAATAATTATTTTAATTATAATTACTATAGTATTAGGTATACTTTGCTATTTCATTTCAACAGAAATAACTAAATCTATAATTGACCATATAACTATGGAAGAAAAAAAGAAAAATGAAGATTATTCTGATTTACTAAAACCAGAAACTATAGACAATATATCTTTACAAGATTTTATTAATAATTATAATGAAAATGCCACGGAAAGTATTAGTATAGAATCTATTGATAATAATAGAGTTATAATAGATAATATAGAAATTGAATTTTATTTAAATAATAATAATATTAATATTATAAGTATTAATTTTGATAAAAAAAATAAAAAGGTAAAAGAAATAATAAGTAATATAATAATTGCTAATAATAAGGAAATAACAGATGAATCAATAGAATTAATTTATAATAAAGTTTTTGAAACTCTAGGTTATACTAAAGATAAAAGAAGTGAAACATCAGAATTTTATCAATATAAAGGTCTAGAATTTAGTTTAAAAAAGCATAAAAACAATGATTATAAATATAGTTTTAGAATAGGTAGAATCGTTAAAGATGAAACAGAAAAGAGTGATGAAAGTTAATAGTATCACTCTTTTTATATGAATATAATTTTAAAGAAAAGTTTTATAAATTAATAGTTTCTTTTAAAGTTCTATAATAACTTAAAATCTACGATAACACATATTATCAATGTTCTATGATAATATGTCTTATCATAGAAGAAATATTATCATAGAAAAAGAGAGTTTTCTTTGTAAATAAAGGAAATCTCTTTTTATTTTCTATGATAACACTTATAATACTTTCTACTGGCAAAGTGCCAGGAAAGAAAGGAGTGTGTATGAATGAATACACTAGATTTTAAAACACAAATCAAAAATATTAGAGAGGAGGCATTTGAACTTGGATTTTCTATTAGTACAATGGATGGTTACTTAAAAATATGGAAAAAATTTATCGAATGGAAAAAATGAATCAAGTTTTGTTTATGACGAAAAAGAAAATTCTGATTTTTTACTTAATTATTATAGTTTGATATTTCTAAATATTCTAATAAGTCAAAGTCTAGAGAGAAACAGTTAATGCGTTCTAAAAGAATACTTGATAATTTTGATACTTATAAATTTTTATGCAAAAAAAGATTATTGACTAGTTTTAAAATATAATAAAATTTTAAATAAAAAAATATCACCTCATACATTTAGACATACTAGAGCAGTTCATTTATTAGACAAAGGAGTCAATCCTGTATACATTCAAGAATTACTTGGACATTCTTTTATAAATACTACTATGGAATATGCTAAAGTTATTGAAAAATCAAAATTTGATGCTATTGAAAAGGCTAATCCACAAATTGATAATGACTTACCAGATTGGAATGATGACATAAATTTACTGAGCCAGTTATTAAACCTATAAGTGTTATCATAGAAAATAAAAAGAGATTTCCTTTATTTACAAAGAAAAATCTCTTTTTCTATGATAATATTTCTTCTATGATAACACATATTATCTGTTTAAACAGATAATTCCAATTATCCGTTCAATAATGTTATCTGTTCAAACTAAAGAATCTAACATATAAAAACTAGATTTCTTTTTATTTTTGAACAGATAATATTCATAGACTTAATAACCGGCTCAGGATATTTTAAGTATTCAGTTCAATTATAATTCTATATTATAATTGAAAACTTTAAAGTAAAATGAATAATTATCATAAATTATAACGATAGTAGTAACAACTAAGTTTTTTTATAATATTTATTTTTGTAATATATATCTAAAATATTAAAAAAGTAACGCTATGTTGTAGAATTTGAGGGATAGTGATATAATAATAGTGTCGAGAGTGAATTTAGAAAGGAATATCTTTG
>CALVIS010000043.1 GCA_944331805.1 uncultured Bacilli bacterium | reverse complement strand
TGTATAACCAATATTAATTTATCATATTTTTATAATTTTGTTAACCCCTTTTTAAAGGTTTCCGAACAACTCTATTAAAATTTGCAGTCTATAATTTAAAGTGGTACAATGTAGTTAGAAATTATTGGCATAAGTTATTATTTAAGATTTTTATAAATTTAATGATTAAAAATATGCTAGTATAGGTATTTTTAATATATAAATAAATGCAGTAAGGGAGGTGTAGTAATTGGAGAAACAAGAGAAGAAAAAAATGCCTAAATGGGCTATTGCTGTTATTATAGTATTAGTTATTTGTGTAATTGCAGGAGCAACTGGAGAAACTAAAAATGCATTAGGTGACGATGAAAATAAAACTAATACACAAGAAAATGTCTTAGAAGATAGTGATACAACTAGTGTTATAGAAGATACACAAGAACCAGTCGAAGATACTGTTCCTACAGAATATAAGAATGCTTTAACAAAAGCTGAATCCTATTCTAAATTAATGCATATGTCCAAACAAGGCATATATGATCAATTGACTTCTGAATATGGAGAAAAATTTCCAGCTGATGCTGCTCAATATGCTATTGACAATATAGATGCTGACTGGAATGCCAATGCTCTTGCCAAAGCGAAAGAATATCAAGAAACTCTAAGCATGTCTAAACAAGCAATATATGATCAACTAATTTCAGAGTATGGAGAAAAATTCACTCCTGAAGAAGCTCAATATGCTATTGACAATTTAGATTAAAATAATAAAAGAGAGAATTTTATAGCAATTATAAATTCTCTCTTTATTCTACTGATTTCAATGAATCTATCATATCTATTCTCTTTAAGATAAAGTATGTTATTACTTGGACTATAATACTAAATACTATAATAATTATAAATGATAGAACATAACTTAATGGTTTAATTATCTTTATAAATAGAATCTCATCAGTCTCTGCTATCATTAAGATGAAGGTATTTAGAGAAAAACCTAAGAATATTCCTACTATTATACCTACTATAGTTAAAATAATAGTCTCTCTATAGACATAACTAGATACTTCTCTATCTCTAAATCCTAACACCTTTAAAGTTGCTATCTCTCTTTTTCTTTCATTAATATTAATAATTGTTAAGTTATATAAAACTGTTATAGCAAGAAAACTTGAGAAAGCAATTATTAGATAAACTATATTATTCATACCAGCGATAATATCATTAAACATATCCATATTATCTTCTGTATATTGTATTGCACCAAAGTATCCTGTATCTAAAAGATTATTAGATAGTTTTTCTTTATTAATAGAATCATCTAAATTAACAAGATAACTATTGTAACTATCATCATCAAAGATCTCTTTATAATAAGTACTATTCATATACATAAAATTACTTATATAGTTTTCTGTAATACCACTTACTTTAACAATAAATAATTCATTATCACTATTTCTAATACTAATATTTTTTCCTACTTCAGCATTTAGTAATTCAGCCATTTTTTCAGTAATAATAACCCCATCATCACTTAAGTTTAAATCACTGCCATCAAGAGATTTTAAAGTAACATAATCATCTACACTATCTTCATTCATAAAGGCAATTAAAGTAAAGTCTAAGTTCTTATTATTCGCTTTAAAAGTAAAGCTAGATATATTAGTATTTGTATAATTTGTTAAATTATTATCAGTTAAAGATTTAGTTACTTCATCTAAATCAACATCATCATTTAAGACAAGGGTTGCATCATAATGAGTAATATCACCATACTGTATATCTAACAAGTCACTTAAACTATCTTTAATACCAAATCCAGTTAATAGTAAGGCAGTACATCCTGCAATACCTAAGACAGTCATAAATATTCTTTTCTTATATCTAAATAAGTTACGTAAAGTTATCTTCCAAGAAAATGATAAATGTCTCCAGAATGGTTTAATATGTTCAAGTAATATTTTCTTACCAGATTTAGGAGATTCTGGTCTTAATATAGTAGCAGGAGCTAATCTAAAGTCTTTTATAAGAGTAATAAATACTACTAGGCTCATTAAGATAATTGTAGTTAAAACAATAATTAAACAAGCATAAGGATTAGCATAAGTAGATAACTCTGGTATAGTAAAGGATGCGGCATAGACAGTATAAAGTATTCTTGGTATTAAAGTATAACCAATACTAAGTCCTATAACAAGGCCTAATATACAAGCGATAAATACATATAAAAGATAACTAAAGGCGATAGTAGATTTTCTAATACCTAAAGAGATAAAGGCTCCTATCTCACTTCTTTCTTCTTCTATCATTCTATTCATCGTATTAAATGCCATAAGAAATGCTATTAGAATGAAGAATATTGGAAAAACGGCGGCGATAGAATCTACTTTAGTTGCACTTTCATAAAAACTAGTATAACCTGTTAAATCACTTCTTGTTAATAAGTACCATACAGGTTTCTCTATATTTTGTATTTCTGCTTTTGCATCATTTATCTCTCTCTCATAGTTTGCTATTTCTTCTAGATATAGATTATAGTTAGTATTATATTCATTATAGCCTTTTTCCAACTCTCTATAGCCATCATCTATTTCTTTTTTAGCACTCTCTAACTCTTTTAAAGCTTTACTATATTCATTATTCCAAGTACTTAAAGAACTATTTAAAGTATTCTCTCGTTCCGTTAAAGTATTATTAGTATTAATTAATGTTTCTATATTAGTCTTATTAGTTTTTAATTCATTAAGTCTTGCATTTAATGTTTCATATAAACTATCACTAGGATCAAGGCCTTTTAGTTGTTCTTCTAGTTGCGTTATATTAGTATTTATTGTATCAAGTGTAGGTTGTAGGCTCTCTACTGTAAGACCTGTACTTGCTAAAGCATTATTAAATTCTGTTTTAGCACTTTCTAAAGCATTAAAGCCATTATTAATTTCTTCCTCTGTAGACTCTTTAGTCTTATTTAAAGTATATAAACTACTATTATACTCTTCTAATCCTTCATCAAGTTTTATTTTATTAGAGTTTAACTCAGTTAAAGCATCATTAAACTTAGTTTCATTTTCTGCTTTTACACTATTAAGTTCATTTTCAGCTTCAGCGACTTTATCCATAGCATCTTTTAAAATCTCTTCATATCTTGCTGTTTCTCTTAAAGGCTTTAACTCTTGTAACTCTTTATTAACTTTCTCTATTATCTCATCATAACTATCACTATAAGATAACTCATTCTTAGTACCCTCTGCCAACAAATAAATCTCTGTATAATAATCAAGTTTAAAGTTATTTTTAGGCACATAAATTAAACTATCTAGTTTTCCATCACCTACTATCGATATACCTTTATTTTCATAGATATAACTACTACTATTAATAGTTCCTACTACTTCACAGGTATTACTTTCAAGATAAGTATCATCTTCTATTTTAATAGTATCTCCTATATTATAGTATCCTTCTTCACCAAGACATTCGTTATTGTTCTTTGGCATTCTACCATCAACTAAGGTAACTTCACTAATATCTGATAAGGCACTTACTTTAACAGCATTACCATCAATTAGAGTATCAAAAGAGTATGTTCCCTCTACTTTTTTTATCCCTTCTATTTCTTCAAGGGATGCAATATCATCATCTGTAAGCCCCATAGTACTAACTATCTTAAAGTCATAGAGATTAGTCTCATCATAATAATTATCTAAAGTCTTAATCATATCACTAGCAGTTTCTCTAACACCGGCAAAGAAAGACGTTCCTAGAATAACAATAAGGATTAATGATAAAACCCTTCCCTTAGACTTCCATATTTTTCTAAAACTATTCTTAAAGATTAACATTACCAATCAATCTCCTTAACTAGTTTAGGTTTCTTATTAACAGTAATACTTTCTATCTTACCATTTTTAACTTTAATAACTTTATCGGCTATATCGGCGATAACTGCATTATGGGTAATAATTATAGTTGTTTTTTTTGTCTTATGACAAGTATCTTGTAATAGTTCTATTATCTTTTTACCAGTTTTAGAGTCTAAGGCTCCTGTCGGTTCATCACAAAGTAATAGTTTAGGATTTTTAGCAATAGCACGAGCGATAGAAACACGTTGTTGTTCTCCACCACTTAACTGGGCAGGAAAGTGATCTTTTCTATCCAAAAGACCAACTCTTTTTAAAGCTTCACTAGAGTCCATAGGATGTTTACATATCTGACTAGCTAGTGATACATTTTCAAGGGCAGTTAGGTTGCCTACAAGGTTATAAAATTGAAAAACAAATCCTATATCATAACGTCTATAATCAGTTAATTTTCTACTATTATATTTAGCAATATCATTATTATCAATAATTACACTACCACTAGTAGCAGAATCCATTCCGCCTAAAATATTTAATATAGTTGTTTTACCTGCACCACTTGGTCCTAAAACAACAGTAAGTTCACCTTTTTCAATATCAAAAGAAACATTGTCTAAGGCTTTAATAGTAATTTCACCCATTTTATATATTTTAGTTAGATTTTTAACACTAATATAAGTCATAAGTATCACCCTCTTATGATTACATTATACTATTTAAGATTAAAAAAATATAGAGTTTTTTGCAAAAGAAAAGTAGTCTAATAAATCTATTATCTACTTTTACCTTTATCTGAAACTTCATAAATATCGTATGAAGTTTCTCTTCTTACTAAGGTATAACCTGATTTTAATGCTACCTTTTTAGAAGCAACATTATCATATTTTATCTCAAGTATAGGTTTGTTTATTCTTTTAGTAATTTGTTTTAAAGCAGCTGTTGCAATACCTTGATTTCTATATTTTTCATAAACTTCATAGGCAATATGATTTTCTACAGTAAATAATATTCCTACAATGTCGTTATTATCTTTATTTATTATATTAAAGAAAAGCTCACTATTTTTATTCTCTATTTCTACTAAATCTATATTCATGTTCTACTCATAGGCAAGGCTTTGGATGTGTATCCTCCACCTTTCCCCTAATTCTTCACCACACAGGATTATTTCTAATTGTATGGCATGCCATCAAAATTAGTCTTTTTCTTTACTTAATTTATATTATAGTGATTTAAAAACTAAATTTGTAGCAGATTGTTCTCCTTTCTTATAATATTTATTTTCTATAGGTGTCTAGAAGTTACCTTCTTTTTAAGTTTTATCGTTTCTATCTTACTATTAAATATAACATTATTTATTTTGACTTCTTTTTCATTGCTAATAGTACTTCTTTTCTAGAGAAATTTTCTTTACCTTTTTTATCTTTACCTATCGCTTTTACTAAGATAGTATCTCCAACTTTTACAACATCTTCTACTTTGTCAATATGTTTAGTATCTAGTTGTGATACATGGACTAATCCTTCACAACCTGGCCATACTTCTACAAAGCATCCAAAGTCATGGACAGCGACTACTTTCGCTTCATATACTTTACCAATTTCTACTTCTCTTGCAACGTCTTCTATCATCTTAACTGTTTTATCGATAATATCTTGGTCACTATGATATACAATTACTCTACCATCATCTTCTAAGTCTACTTTAACAGCATTAATATTATTGACATCAGTTACATTACTAGCATCACAGATAATCTTAGTAATCATCTCTCCACCTTTACCTATAACATCACGTATTTTAGATGGATTAATATAGAATACTTTAGTCTTAGGAGCATATTTAGATACTTCTTTTCTTGGTTCAGAAATCTGCTTTTTAATAACTTCAAGTATCTCAAGTCTAGCTTTTTTAGCTTGTTCTAAAGCTTCTTTTAATATTTCTTTAGTAACTCCTTTTATTTTAATATCCATTTGTAAGGCAGTAATACCATTAGATGTTCCTGCTACTTTAAAGTCCATATCTCCTAAATGGTCTTCCATTCCAGCGATATCTGTTAAAATTGTATAATCATCATCACTTGTAATAAGCCCCATGGCAATACCTGCAACTGGACTCTTTATTGGAACACCTGCTGTCATTAAACTCATACATCCGGCACAGATACTAGCTTGGGAACTACTACCATTACTTTCTAGTATTTCTGATACTACACGAATTGTATAAGGGAATTCATCTTCACTAGGTATAACTTGAAGTAGGGCTCTCTCACCTAAAGCCCCATGACCTATTTCACGTCTACCAGGTGCCCCATATCTACCTGTCTCACCAACTGAGAATTGTGGGAAGTTATAATGTAACATAAATCTCTTTTCATCTTCTAGACTAAGTCCATCAAGTATTTGATGTTCTCCTAAAGCACCTAGTGTTGTAACAGCAAGACACTGTGTCTCTCCTCTTGTAAATAAAGCAGAACCATGAGTTCTAGGAAGTAGGTCTATATCAGTAGATAATGGTCTAATCTCATCCATTTTCCTACCATCAGATCTAATCTTCTCTTTAACAACAATATTTCTAAATAAACGATACTCTACCTCACTAAATATCTTCTCTACTTTAACAAGTAATAAATCTAACTCTTCATCTTCTAGTTCTTTATTATCTTCTCTATATTTTTCTAATAAATTATCTTTAATCTCATCTATTCTACCATAACGTTCTAACTTCTCTTTAATTCTTAATGTTTCATCTAAGTCTTTCTCTATTAGTTTAGTTACTTCATCTCTTAAATCATCTTCAATAGTTAGACTCTCATATTCAAAAGGTGTAACTCCAATATCAGAGATTATCTCTTCCTGCCACTTACATAACTCTTTAACCGCTTCATGGCCTTTCATTAATCCTTCAAGCATAATCTCTTCACTTACTTGTTTTGCTCCTGCTTCTACCATGTTAATAGCTTCAAATGTACCTGCGACAGTAAGGTCAAGTTCACTATTCTCTAACTCTTCTACTGTTGGATTAATGATATACTCTCCATCAACATAACCTACTTTAACACCAGCGATAGGTCCTAAAAAAGGAGCCCCACTAATCATAGTAGCAAGAGATGAACCAAGCATTGCAGTTAGTTCAGGAGAACAATCTTGATCAACTGAAAGTACTGTATTAATAACTTGTACTTCATTCTTAAAATCTTCTTTAAATAAAGGTCTCATAGGTCTATCAATCATTCTTGCAGCTAGAGTAGCTGCTTCAGTTGGTCTTCCTTCCCTTTTAATAAATCCTCCTGGAATCTTTCCGACAGAATAAAGTTTTTCTTGATAGTTTACTGTTAATGGAAAGAAATCACTTAACAAGTTAGCTTTCTTATTAATAACAGTTGCCGTTAATATAACAGTATCATTATATCTAACTAAAACAGATCCACTAGCTTGTTTAGCAAGTTCTCCATGTTCTACAACTATTTTCTTCCCATAAAAATCATATTCATATACTTTCTTACTCATTTTACTTCCCTCTTCTTTCTCTATATTTCTTTAATACCATTCTTTTCTCTTCCATAGGTCCATCATACTCTACTACTGATAAATATGGTACCATTTTAGGATCTACAAAAAAACCACCAACCTCATTAAAATCCTTATTAGAATACTCTATCTCTGTTTCTAAATCAATAAGTTTACTTTTATATAAAACTCCACCACTAAGAGTAGATAATTCACAACCTTTCTTTATTCGATAAAGTAAGGCTTTTTCTTTAATTATTTGACTTGATATGTGATACTCAGCACCCCAATACATCATAGGTAAATCATAACCATAACCTTTTACAAACTTATAATCAGTTGTTTGTAATATACTACCTATAAAAATATTCCTAACATCAAGCTTTTCACTTCTATCTTTTTCAAATGTTCTAATTATTGTACCTTTTAATTGATGTTTAGACTCCTTTAATCGAGTATAAGGAATTAATTTATCTTTATCTACCTGAATATCACTAGGTTCTACATATTCTTTAGTCATTAAATTAATAAATTTATCACTAGATTCTCTATACAGTAATATTTCTTCATTATCTAAAGTAACTCCTATATAAACATTATTAGCATTCATACATTTATACTTCCTCCACAAATCTATTATATAATAACAGAAAAAAAGAGAAATTTCTACTCTTTCCTTTTATTAATTTAAATTATTTTTTAGACATAATAGTTATTTTACCATTTCTCAATAATACTAATTGTTTATTTTTATTAGAAGATGTAACCGATAATATATCAGGCTTTTGTTCATGAGTTATTTCATAAGTACCTTTTAAATCATGAAAACTGAGTAACGATGAGTTTTTACTTTCTGCATAACACAGATCACACGTTAAATTTCTAAAATTAAAATATGAGTTTAAAGATTTAGCATCAAGCTCTTTTATACCAACATTTTTTCCTTCTATTTTTCCATTAACATTATTTATATATGATACAACGCTTCCTAAGCCAGACAAATTAATTTGTCCATTAACATTAGATAGTTCTTGGCTTCTTATAATACTATTTATTATATCAATATTACCGTTTGTATTCATAATAGTAGCATTACTTATCATTGTATTCGCTAAAAAAACATTACCATGAACAGTTGTTATTGATAGATTTTTTATCTATAAGGAAATTGCGTTTTTTTTGGATGAAAATCGAATTTATGTATTGACGAACGTATATTTTATGTAGTACACTTAAGTTACAAGAAAGAGG
>CALVIS010000042.1 GCA_944331805.1 uncultured Bacilli bacterium | reverse complement strand
CATAAATACTACTCAAATTTCACAGGGTACTATAACAGTATCTTCTATCATTGTACTTCTGTTCATCATAAATACTACTCAAATTTCACAGGGTACTATAACCAACCTTTGTTTTAATCTTGTTAAACCACTCATAAATACTACTCAAATTTCACAGGGTACTATAACAATCAGAATCAGTTATTAACACATCATCTCCATAAATACTACTCAAATTTCACAGGGTACTATAACCATTAGGTGTAGGAGATAAAGAAGCTGTAGCATAAATACTACTCAAATTTCACAGGGTACTATAACACTTCATCAAAGGATTATTTGGTATCCACTCATAAATACTACTCAAATTTCACAGGGTACTATAACTTAATATCTTTTATTATTCTTTGTATTGTTCATAAATACTACTCAAATTTCACAGGGTACTATAACCTTCTAATGCACTAGCATTTGGCAATTGTGCATAAATACTACTCAAATTTCACAGGGTACTATAACAAGATAAAAACGGAAATATATTGAACCCTACATAAATACTACTCAAATTTCACAGGGTACTATAACATTAGGATTGGTTGAAAACATTCATTACATCATAAATACTACTCAAATTTCACAGGGTACTATAACGTTATACCACTAACAGTACCATCATTAGTACATAAATACTACTCAAATTTCACAGGGTACTATAACTGCATAATTTGTTCTAAACTTTTCATTATCATAAATACTACTCAAATTTCACAGGGTACTATAACTAATATAATTAATTGCCTTATCTATCGCTTCATAAATACTACTCAAATTTCACAGGGTACTATAACCTTTGCCATTTAACAGTTTATCAAAAAAACCATAAATACTACTCAAATTTCACAGGGTACTATAACGTTTATAGTGTTTAAGTAGTCTATACTATCCATAAATACTACTCAAATTTCACAGGGTACTATAACTGTTTTACTCATGATAAATTCTTTTGCTGACATAAATACTACTCAAATTTCACAGGGTACTATAACTTAATATCGTTAAGAAGTTCCAAGTTTCATCATAAATACTACTCAAATTTCACAGGGTACTATAACATCTGCTAGCATCACTTGCTTCATACGACTCATAAATACTACTCAAATTTCACAGGGTACTATAACTGATTTCATGCTTATTCCTTTGGCATGCCACATAAATACTACTCAAATTTCACAGGGTACTATAACCTATATTAGTATCATGAAAGGAGGGAAATTCATAAATACTACTCAAATTTCACAGGGTACTATAACTTTCCATTATTTCCAAAAACAGTTTTTATACATAAATACTACTCAAATTTCACAGGGTACTATAACCTTCAACGTCAATGTATATAGGATAATCAACATAAATACTACTCAAATTTCACAGGGTACTATAACGGTTATTTGATAAATTCAAAGGAAATTAAACATAAATACTACTCAAATTTCACAGGGTACTATAACTTCATCAGGTATTCTCTTTAAGTAATCAATCATAAATACTACTCAAATTTCACAGGGTACTATAACTGCTTCACTAGTACAATTAGCAAGTCCTGTCATAAATACTACTCAAATTTCACAGGGTACTATAACCAACTTTCCTAACTCTTTTTTTTTTCATTTCATAAATACTACTCAAATTTCACAGGGTACTATAACTTGATTTTCATCTCTAAAAGCATAAAATGGCATAAATACTACTCAAATTTCACAGGGTACTATAACAAACGATACGTGATGAGTATGTTACGCAACCATAAATACTACTCAAATTTCACAGGGTACTATAACATAAATTCATAGTTGTCACTTATAAACTCACATAAATACTACTCAAATTTCACAGGGTACTATAACCTCAAAATAATTATATAATAATTCGCTATATTTTACAAATTTTGTTATACTTTATATAAGTGGTGATAAAATATGCAAATAAATTTTATATATAAAAAGAATGATTTTTCGTTATCTTTTAATAATAATTTAATTATATTTGGTTCTAATAAGTCTGGAAAGACTTCTTTACTAAAAGCATTAAAAGAAGGTTTAGCTGGAAATTATAAAAATTTTTCTTTAAATTCTCTTGAATGTGAAAAGAATAGATATAATGTTATTTATTTTGACGAAGAAACTGATTTTAATAATGAATTTAAATTTACTAAGAATAATATTTTTAAAACATCTTTATATGATGCAATATATAAAAATATCGATAAGGAAAAAATATTATCTGAGATTAATAATAGTTTAGATAATATTGATAATGCAGTTAACAAATATTTAGATAGTAATATAAATAATAGTTTGAAAAACAAATTAAAATTTGATATAAATATAGACGATATCGATAAAATTATTGATAAATTTACAACTATATATGTGAATGATTTAACTGATACTAAAAACATTTCAAAAAGTGACAAACGTAAGTTAATATATCAATTACTATTATTTAATACCACTAAAGATAAGAAAACTTTTGTTATTATTGATGATTTTGATTTATATCTCGATAATGAAGGAATAGTTGAAGTTTTAAATTTAATTAAAATTCTTAATAAAAATAATTGTTATTTTATTATTAGCACAAATAACTCTACTATATATAACTATTTAGATCTTAATATTTTTAGTATTTATAAAACTAAAGATTATAAATTAATAAATTTCAATGATATTAACGATATATTAAAAGAATATATTATGTTTGAACAATATCAAAATTTTGGTAATAATACTAATTATTTAGAATTTAAACACAATAATTATAATTTAATAAATAGTAATGATTTAAATAGAATAAAAAATACTATCTTTAACTTTCAAAAAAATAACATTGGTATTATTTTAGTTAGTAATAAAATTTATCTTACCTCTTTAACTAATAATTTATTAAATAATTATATACTTTATAAAGATATACTTGAACTCAAATTATTAAAATTAGTTTGTGAAAGGTTATTGACAGATTATGAAATTACTGATATTATTTAATTACATCGAAAGATGTATATTACTTAAATTTTTACAGGTTACTGTAATAAGGCACTAATGCCTTAAGGTTTGGTCGAGCCTTAATCGACCTTTTTGTTTGCATTTTAAAACATCCATTATAAAAGTGGATGTTTTATTCAAATACAATTAAATTTTGAATAGATATCTCTTCTTCTGCTACTTTTCTACCGCATAATAAAATCATATCTTGATATTGTTTTTCTGTAACTTGTAACAATCTAATATTTCCCCTATCTGGTAGATTTTGTCTAATTCTATTAATATGTTTAGAGACATCATCGCCATTCTTACAAATTCTTGAATATATTGAAAACTGCATCATAATATATCCATCTTTTAATAAAAATTTTCTAAATTTACTATATATTTGTCTTTCTTCTGCTGTGACAACAGGTAAATCAAACATTACTATTAATCTCATAAATCTATTTATCACATCAATTCCTTCTATTCTATAATTCTTGGAAATATTAAATTTATTTCTCCGGTACTAATAGTTTTAATATAACTTTTTATTAGTACTTCTATACTATATTCCAAAGTACATTTCATATTATTACTAATAACAGGTATATTTAAGATATTTATTAATTCTTTTCTTATTTCAAATGAAAGAGGTAATGTCAAATTATCTTTTATTTTGTATACATATAAATCTACTATCGCTCTATATGGCTCTATTAAATCATAAACTAAATTAAAATTATTAACTTTAGATTTATGATTAACACCTAAATAAGAGTTAAGACCATAAATACTAAGAGTTCTAATGATAGAACTCTTTACAATTTGATAAGCATAATTTAATGCGGCATTGATAGTATCATCATAAAATCTTATAAACTCGCTACCAAATAAACTCTTAAAATACATTTTAGCAGCTAGTCCTTCCCTATTAGTTTCATCTCCTAATTTTATTTCCTTAACATACTGTGATAATTTGTCAATTACTCTTTCTTCTTTACTTGTTTGACACAGTACTGCTATTTCATTTTCAATTTTAGCTTTTACTATTTCTTTCCATATTATTTTTTTAGATTCATCATCTAAAGATAACTGTTTTTCTATATTTTCTAATTGCTTAAAATGATAATTATATGGGTACATAATACTAATAGGTTCAAATTTATCATCACAAACTATTAAACATATCCCCTCTGCTCCAAAAGCTGCTAAAACTTTAGAGGTAATAACCGTTTTATTATCTTCTATTAAAACAAAGTTTATATCTTCAAGAGGAACTTTATAACTATTATCTTCTTTATTTATTATTAATTGTCTATCTTCTAAATTTAACTTTTCACACTTTTTAATAACAACTTGCCTATAACCCATTAATCTCTCCTAATACAGTAATTTCCAATTTTTTAATATTCTTTATAGTTGAAACCGTTACTTCGTATTCATCTTTAGTATTAAGTGATAGCATTAAATTATCATTACCTACTAAATCTCTACCATCACCAAGCATTCCTTTAATTTTTAATTTTCCACTAGTAAAGCCTATAACATAACATACTCCTTTACTTTCGTCATATTTTTTAACCTCTATTAATTGATTTTTCATTATATTTAAATATAATTTATAGTTTTTATTAAGCTCACTATATTTTAAAATATACTTATTTTTATCTCTTCCATACCATAATACAAGATTAAAGTCCTTTTTAGCTTTTATTTGTGCTAAATCAAATAAATCAAATCCTACAAAATATAACTTATCATCATTTTCTTTTTTATAAATTCTAATTTGATAGATATCCTCTTTTCCTACAAATTTATCACCTATAAAATGTCCTTTACCATCATATGGACTTTCTATAGTGATTTTCTTAATTAAGTTACCGCTTTTCTCATTAATTGGATATCCTTTTTTATCATATGCTTCTTTTCCGGTATCAAAGCCATATAGCCATCTTACTAATGTATCATATACATCTTTACTACCAGTTTTTTTATCTATAATACTATCTAGTTCCTTTATATTAAAGCTAGTTGAATTTATGCTTATACGATTTGTTAACATATTTCTATTTTTATCATATCCACAAACTGTTTCTTTATGTAATGCTCCGCTTAGTTTTGGTTTTGCAAAAGAAGGATAGATTGGATGAACTCTATTAAGTTCTTCTTCATTATATGTTCCAAGTTCTTTTAGTTTAGTTCTTAAAACCACAATATCTCTTTCATAAACTCTTAACTTAGCTTCTTTATCAAAATTATTATATGGTAATGGGAAATCTAAGTAATACAATTCTTTATGTTTTAAACTATTTTTAATCTTGCCACTTTCTATTCCTTCCTCAATATAATCTTTTATACTCTTATTAGTAACTTCTCCTGTTTCTAAATCAACATAATCAGTAATATAAAAGTCATTATTTTCCATATATTCTTCTAAAGTACTACTTGTTGCATTAACAAAATAACGATATAATTTTTCATATTCAATTATCTTTTGTTCTAGGCTTTTTGTAATAGAAGCGATAACTAAGGCATCCATAGCATGATGTAAATGATTTTCTCTATTCTTTTTAATTTCTTCATAATTATTTCTTTTTACATAGTAATTACTTGATTCCAAACTATGAGTTAAACCATTTAGTCCCCATCTTGCTCTTAATCTACCTGTAATAGAACCACTATAAGAACTTATTTTATCAACATTTAAATGAGCTTTCATAAAATTAACTAAATATTTACTAATATACTTAGTATCATTTAGATTCTGATTTCTCATTTCGCTTGCCATTTCATCTGTTAATTGAGTAAGTAAATAGTTATCTTTTTTTCTATCAGTTATATTTAAAGAACTAATATAATTTTTAAATTCTCCCCATTTAGAAGTATTTCCAAACCACTCATATGGTGTTTTTTCTCGTTTTTCTTGATTATATTTAGTTAGCACTAAGGTTTTATTAAAATAGCTATCATCAAAGGTTCTTGAATAAGGTAAGATATGATCTATTTGTACTAAGTTATTATCAAAAAGTTCTTCTATTTTTATTCTTTTAAGGCTATATGGACATATTTCACCTTGTTCTTGCCATAACTTATATTTTAATAAATCTGTACTTGATACATAATCAACACTTGGAAAAATATTAGGTAATAATGATACTAAATATTCTTTTATATTTAAATTATTTTCAAATCTTTCTTTTTGTTCTTTTTCTATCCTATTTCGTTCTTCTCTTGACTTAGCCAATTCTCTTGCTGTTTCTATCTTTATTTCTTTAGGAAGTCCATATTTTTTAATAATAGCATTAATTACCTTTCTAGTTTGAGCAAGACTTCTTAAAACTCTTTGATTAGTAATACCATCTTCACTATCTATTGGAGGTAATAAATCATATTTAGTTGTATTATCGTTAATGTTACTATGATTTAATCCTAACAAACTCATCGCTTCATCATAACGATTTCCTTCTAGCATTAAAGGAATAAGTTTATATATTAAATCTAAAGATAACATTAAGTGATCTTTTAAATTAGGTAGCTTAGTAATAATCTCATAGTAACTATTATCTATTATGTCTGATTTTTCTACTTCACTTTTAATATCTTCATTAAGTTTACAATCAGTAAGAATAATAGCAATTTCATCTAGTAGTTTAAAGTTATCTTTTATTTTCTCCCATTCATTTTTGTTCCATTTAGTAAAGTTTTTCCTAAAGACTGAATAAGTTTTTAATTCGCCAAAGATATTATCAACTTTCATTTTGTTTTGCATTTCCCTATAAGTCGTTTTCTGTTCTTCAGTTAATTTTTTAAAATCCAATTTATCTATATTATAATTTTCTTTAAAATAAGTTCTTATTTTTTTTCTATCTTTATCTGTAATATTATTATCTTTGAAAACTATATTAGATTTATTAATTACTTTGGCAATATCTTTATAAGTAATTTTATCTTTAGATTTAGCAAGTTCTAATATTTCTTTAATCTCTTCAGAATCTAATCTTTCATAATCTCCTAGAGTTTTATATCTTAAGTTTAACAATCTTTCTAAAAATACAAAAATTTCTGATGATGGGGCACATTTAGGAGCTCTTGGTAAATGGTCAAATTTACAAGTACCAACCATTCTAGCAATTAAACTTTTCTCATCTCCATAAGGAGATAGTTTTTTCTTTAATATACCATTCTCTTTATAAAAGTAATAACCTGGGCCTTTAGAATAATGTCTTTGACTTTGCCATATGTCTAAATATTTTTCTTTAAATTCTTCTGTTATTAATCCATACTTTATTTGTGATGTTAAAACTTTTTCTATTTCTTCTAGATACATTTCTCTTGTAACAGACATTTTATAATCATCTGTTGTATTTCTAATCTTATCTTTAAATTTACCATCTTTAATAAACATTTCACTTACAGTTTCATAGTGATTTTCTTTCATTATCTTTTCGTTTTCTTTGATAGCATTTTTAATCTTACCACTTTCACTATCATTAGCTTCTTCTCTATTTGATTTATAACCTCTATGTTTAGCATAATGATTTAATATAATAACTAACTCTTCATTAGAAAGTTTTCTTTTTAAAGCTGCTACTTTTAGTTCATAAGGATTTGTATTTTTATTTTTGTAATATTTATTTAATAATTTGTCAAATTCTAAAGTTAATAATTCTTCTCTTTCACTAGGAATAATATCGTCTGATATTTTAGGTAAAAATCCATATTGGCTTAGAAGAAGTCTAACTCTATCAAGTCTATATTCCCTTCTTTGAATAATTCTTCTAGCCCCTCTTTTTTGACGTCTTGCTAAAGCCTTACTAGCTCCTGTTTTAGGTACTTCACCTGGTGTAAATATTCTAACTCCAGTATCTAATATTTTAAATGGTTCGTCCTTTTCATTTAATTCAAGTAATCCCCAACCAACTGATGATATTCCTACATCAATTCCTAATATGTAATTTTTTTTCACTTTCTTAACTCTCCTTTACTAACTGTTAACTACATCATAACATATAATTAAAATAATGCAACAAAAAAACATAGATTTGTTTGACATACAGCCAAGTCTATGTTTTTATTTTTATTTATCTAAATCAACAAGTTCATATTCACGGTTACCTACACCAAGGTCATAGGCAGCTTCTATAGTATGAACACCATGAAGTGATTCAATTCTATTAATTAATTTATCTTTACCAGAATCAGTAGAGTTATATACAAGGTCAAGACAAGCTTGGTCTACTGCTACAGGGTCAAGAGATGCTAATATTCCAATATCTTGCATACAAGGAGCTGAAGCATTACCATCACAGTCACAATCTATTGAAATATTTTTCATAACATTGATATAAACTGCATTACCTTTAAAGTAATCTACTACAGAACTAGCAGCATCTGCCATTGCTTCTAAGAATCTATCTTGTTCTGGTAAGTTATCCCATAGTTTTGTTTGATCATCTGTTGCACCTGCTGTATGAATTAATGTTTTACCAGCACTTGAAGCACATCCAATAGATAATTGTTTTAAAGCTCCACCATATCCTCCCATAGCATGTCCTTTAAAATGAGATAGAACTAGTAGTGAATCATATTTTGCTAAATCTTTTCCTACGTAGTTTTTCTTTAAGACTTTACCACTTGGAATATCTAGTTCCATATCAGGACCTTCTCTATCTAATAAATCAAATGGAAAATATTTCTCCCACTCATGTTCTTTAATTAATTCAAGATGTTTTTCTGT
>CALVIS010000041.1 GCA_944331805.1 uncultured Bacilli bacterium | reverse complement strand
AAAAAGATTTATGTTATTTTTCAATCTTTTGCACATAAATCTTTTCTTTTTTAATTAAATTTGCTCTTTTTTACTGTTTAGAAATATGTTATTATTATACTAGGTGAGGTGTTATGATAAGGTTTAATAATGTTAACAAAGAGTACAAGAGTAAGAAAGGACAGATTACTAAAGCCTTAACTGATATTAATATTAATTTAGGTGATAAGGGTTTAGTATTTATTATTGGTAAAAGTGGTAGTGGTAAGAGTACTTTATTAAATATTTTAGGAGGTCTTGATAGTAAGACTAGTGGCAAGATTTACATTGATAATAAAGATATAGATAGTTTTAGAGAAAAAGATTATGATAGTTATAGAAATACTTATATTGGTTTTATCTTTCAAGACTTTAATTTATTAGAAGAATATAATGTCTTTGATAATGTTATGTTATCGGCAAAACTGCTAAGAAAGAAAGTTGATAAGGATGAAATACTTAATCTTTTAGATAGACTTGGTCTTAAAGGATTAGAATATCGAAATATTAATGAACTATCAGGTGGTCAAAAACAAAGAGTCGGTATTGCCAGAGCTTTAATTAAAAATCCTAAGGTAATACTTGCAGATGAACCTACTGGTAATTTGGATAGTCACTCTAGTTTAGAAACATTTAAGTTATTAAAAGAGATTAGTAAAGAAAAACTAGTAGTTGTAGTATCACATGACTTAGAGAATGCTAATACTTTTGCTGATAAAATATTGGAACTGCAAGATGGTAAAGCGATTAGAAATGATTTAACTACTGAAGAGTTAGACGAAAATACCTTTTCACTAACTAAATCAAAACTACCCTTTAAAGAGTGCCTACATTTTGCCTTTACATCACTTAAAAGTAATAAAGTTAAACTTTTTCTTACTGTTATTCTAACAATGATATCACTAGTCTTTATGGGAATATCTGTTAATACCAGTATGTTTGATAAAAATATACTTGCTACAGATACTTTAATAGAAAATAAAGAAACTTATTATGATGTTAGTTATGTTAATATTACTAATCCAAGATTAAATTATGTTGAAGAACTTCCTATGACTGATAAAATAATTAGTGATTATGAAAAAGAAAACAATGTAATCGCTAACCCTACATATTATCTATATGATGATAATAGAGTTTTATCTTTTGAACCTGTTAATGATAAAGATACTATTCTTCCTATTACTACTTATGTAGAACTTAAAGATGATAGACTACTATCTAATATTATAGGTAGTATTCCTAAAGCTAATAATGAGATTGTTATTCATAAGTATCTTGCTGATACTATCATGGAAAAAGGTATTAAAGATATAAATGGTAATCTTTTTAAACCTACTTCTTATGATAATTTAGTTAATAGTAGAAGAGAGATTCCTTTTGGCTTAAATACTGTTATTATTGTAGGTATAGTTGATGATGATAACAGTCGTTATAGTGATTTAAGTAATGAAACAATACGACAAGATTATAGTAGTTATTATGTTGATAAGGCTTACACTATTTATGGTAAAAACTTAGATTTAAAGTTTAATACTACTGATGAAGCTTTTTTAAACCATGCTATTATTAATGAAGATAAAGTCTTAAAAGATGGAGGAATCTCAGGAATAAAAGTATATGACAACAATAGTGATGTTATAACACAAGTTACTAATTTAAAAAGCGATGAAGTAATAGTATCTCTTAACTACTTACAAGAATATGTTAAAGGCTTTAAAGAAGAGTTAGATATCTATTTAGCAAATAATCAAAGCAGTGATTATAATAGTCTTTTAAGTACTTTTGTAACTAATTATATTACTACTAATAATTTAACTGTTCCTTTTGAAACTAGTTATAATACAAAGAACTACTATAAAGACTTAAAAGTTGTAGGTGTTAGTCTAACAGATAATTATATTAGTAAAGACTATTTAGAAGAACTAAAAAGTGAAGCTGTCCATAAAGAATTAACTTCTTTTAGAGTATATGACGATAATGAAGCATCTTTATTAAAAGTATTTAGAAAGTATCCTAGTTACAACGAAGATGCTAGAGGTAAAACTTTATTTATAACTATGCCCTACTCTCTTGATATAAATCAACTTGCTTACATCTATGGTTATTTAAATAAATATATAAATATTGTTACTTTAGTATTTATTCTCTTTACAATATTACTATTCTCTAACTTTATCTATGTATCTATAAATTATTCTAAAAAACAAATAGGAATATTAAGAGCTTTAGGTACTAATAAAGGTGATATTATTAGAATATTCTTATATGAGAGTTTAACAGTAGGTATTATCTCTTATATAGTTTCCATTATTCTTTGGTTCATTATTATTAGTATTTTAAATAATTCTATCTTTGGTAATAGAGGCTTTATCTTTAATGGTATCGTTACTCATCCTTTAGTACCAATTATTATGTTTATTTATACTATTATCATATCTATAATTATTACACTTATATCTTTAAGTAAGATTACTAAGATTAAGCCAATAGATGCAATTCTTAATAAGTAAAAGGCTCTGATTAGAGTCCTTTTCATTTGCAAAAAATATAAAATTGTGTTATAATATGTACACTTTGTAAAGGAGGAATTACATAGTGAAAAACAAAGAAAACAACAATAATGATATGTTAATAAAACAAAACCTTTTTCTTATTAATAGAAATTTAATTATGAATAAACAAACCTTTAACGATTGGGATGGATATCAACAATTTTTTAAAGAATCTTTAAATGCAGGAGTATTAAGAAGAAAAGATGTCCTTCGCTTTGCATGGAATTTATATTATTCTCCTGTTATATGTAAAACACAAATAGAAGATGAAGAACTAAAAAAGGAAAAGAGTGGAATAATTAATTTTCTAAAGAAATTATATAATTATGATTATACCCAAAAGCATAATATTAATAGTGAAAACATTGGTGCTTTATATGAACAAGAACTTGCTAAAGCTACTACATCTGAAGTGAAGAAAAACAACACTAGCTATACTAAACGTTCATCTAGTAGATAATATTTATAAGTAAAAGAACTCTAAACAAAATCTAGAGTTCTTTTCATTTATACAAGCTCTTTAACATAATTTTTTATTTCTCTATCTGTTAAAACATTACCAGTAGAGACAACTTTATCTTCTATCATAAGAGCGGGAATGACATTTATGTTATACTTCTTCTTATAAGTAGAATCTATTTTCTCAATATTAAATTCCATATCAAGTTCACGTTCTACTTTAGATAAGTTTTTTAATATTTTCATACCATTACTACAATTAGGCACTGTTTAATTTATAACTTTTATATTTACGATAACAATTCCTCCTTTCTATTTCAAGTATAAAGGAAGAATATGGGAAAACTATGGGCTAATTATGAAAGATTATAACCAACGTTTATATTTCTTGATATATAGACGTTTTACTATCTCTTCTATAACCATATAAAGAATAAGTAAGATAATAACATAAAAGTAAAATGCTACAGGTAAATAAGCGAAATGGAAGGACTTAATATTTACTAAAATAATTGGTAAGATAATGGATGCTATAATACAAAGAGATGTTGATAATAGTAGGTATTTATTAGCAATAGACTCTATAAATGGTATTTTAGATGTTCTAACAAAGTGAACAATCATAGTCTGAGAAATAACTCCTTCAATAAACCAAGCTGTTTGGAAAAGGATAACATTATCACTATTAAAGCCAAGAACAAAGTAAAAGATTAAGAAAGCTACTACATCAATTACTGAAGCGACAAGGCCCATAATAACCATAAATCTTTTTAAATCACTAGTATCCCATTTATGAGGAGTAATTAAAAACTCTTTATCTACATCATCAAAAGGAATAGCAGTTTGTGATAAATCATATAGTAAGTCTTGTAATAAGAACTGAATTGGTATCATAGGTAAGAATGGTAAAAAGATACTAGCAATTAGGACACTGAAGCAATCTCCAAAAGAAGCACTTAAAGCCATTTTCATGTATTTCATAATATTACCATAAACTTTTCTACCTTCAATAACCCCATCATAAACTACTTTTAAACTTTTACGAAGTAAGATAATATCACTAGCTTCTTTAGCAATAGAAGTAGCATCATTTACACTAATACCAACATCTGCCTTTATTAGACTAGGAGCATCATTAACACCATCTCCCATATAACCTACAACATGATCATTATCTTTTAAAGTATTAACAATTAATTCTTTCTGTAAAGGCGTAAGTCTTGCAAAAACATCTACTTCTTCTACCTTTACTTTTAACTCATCACTTGTTAGTTTTTCTATATCAGGGCCTGTTAAAATATTATCACTATTAAAGCCTGCAAGAGTACAAATAGTCTTAGTTGCATCAGGATTATCCCCTGTCAATATTTTCGTATTAACCCCTACTTTTCTTAAGTCTTTTATAACTCTACTAACACCTTTTTTAACAGGGTCTAGGAAAGCAACTAAGCCAATAAAAGTTAAATCTTTATCATCATTGTAACTTTTAGATATAGTTTTTGTTTCTTTTAAAGCAAGAGCAATTACTTGCATTCCCTCTTTATTTAACTCTTTAGCCTTTTCTAAAATCTTATCTTTAAATTCATTAGTTAACTTAATAGATTTACCCTGATGTCTAATTTTATTACAACTATCTAACACCTCTTTAATCGCACCTTTAGTTAACATTAAAACTTTATCTTCATCTCTAACTATAACAGAAGCTTTACGTCTTTCATAGTCAAAGGGAATCTCATCTATTTTTTGATATCTAGAAATAAGTAATCCTTTATTCTTAGCATAACTAATAATCGCTTTATCTATTAAATTCTTTATTCCTGTACTATAATGACTATTTAAATAAGCATAAGTTAAGACTTCTCTATCTTCTTTAAAGTCACTATTAAGGTATAGTTGTAAAACAATTTTATCTTCAGTAAGGGTTCCTGTCTTATCAGTACATAAAGTATCTATTGAACCTAAATTTTCTATCGCCTCACTTCTTTTTACTAGTGTCTCCTTTTTAGCAAGACTCTTAGAACCTTTACTTAAATTAACGTTAACTATCATCGGTAACATAGAAGGAGTTATTCCTACAGCGACAGAGATAGCGAAAAGTAAAGCCTGCATAATATCATGATGGATTAAAGTATTAAGAATAAAAACTAATACGGTAATTACCAACATTGCTTCTATTAAGGTCTTACTAACTGCATTCATCTCTTTTTGAAAGTTAGTTATTTTTTTAGTTGTTAACATATCTTTAGCAATAGTACCAAGATAAGTATTTTTCCCTGTCTTAATAACTAAAGCTTTACCACTTCCACTAACAACACTAGAATTCATAAAACATATTCTCTCTAAATCTAAAAGACTATCACCACCACTATTTATCTTTTTCTCAATAGGAACACTTTCTCCTGTAAAAATAGACTGATTAATAAATAAATCTTTTACTTCTAATAAAATAACATCACTTGGAATAATAGAACCAGCATTTAATTCTATAATATCACCTGGTACTATATCTTTAATATTTATATCTTTTACTTTATTATCTCTAATCGTACTAATAACAGTAAATAATTTACTTTTTAACTTTAAATCAAATTTATAAGCAGAATAGTCTTGAACAAGTCTAATAGTAGAACTTATGATAGCAAGTAAAATAATTATTAAAGAGCCAAGTCTATCACCTAAAGAAAAGTTAATAACCGCAAGGACAATTAAGATATAGATAAAAGGGTCCTTAAAAGAATCAATAATAAAACTAAGAATTGATTTTTTCTTCTCCTCTTTTAAAATATTTTTACCATAAACTTCTCTTCTTTTTATTACTTCTTTTAAAGATAACCCCTCTATAGAACTATCATATTTATCTAAGAGTTCATCATTAGATAATTCTACTAGTTTTTTATACTCTTTAAATATATTCTCTTCAACTAAAGGATTTCCTTTTTTCTTAGTAAAATCAAACATCATATCACTTCTTTTCTATCATTAAATCAGCATATTCTCTATGATTATCAAGCCATTTAATAGCATAAGAACAACTTGCCTTTACTTTAATATTATTTTCTCTAAAATAGTTAAAGGCATGAGTTAAAAGTAAATTTGCAATACCTTTCCCTCTTAAACTTATATCAACAAAGGTATGATTAACATCTACGACATTAGAAGAAATATAAGGATAACCCACTTCTCCTAAAATATTACCTTTATCATCTAAATATATAGTTCTATTTTCTTCTACTTTAAACATCTTATCACTACCTTTACTATCTAATTATATAACATAATATTTTTATTTACTATATTTAATAAAAGAAAATATTTTTCTTTAGGATATAAAAATAGTAAAAATAGTAGTTAAACAGCACTACTATTTGCATTTTACAAGCCTATCTTACTACTTTCATCTTCTTGTAGTATTTCACTTAACACCCATTCATTACGATTATTTTTTATAAATTTCCAAAACTCAATAAAAGATTTATTTTTGGTCGTACCATCAACTATATTTCTTGTTTTTGTATCTATAGTATAATCTATCATCTTTCCTTTAATATAAAACCAAATTAAGTCTTTTTTATCATCTTTATCATCGTAAATAGATACAGGTTTAAGATTAACTAGTCTTATTTTCTTTAAGACATTTCTTCTATTATTAACATCCATCCATTCTAATTTTATTTTAAAGCTCTCATATAAATCTTTAGCCATATAATCTTTAGCTTTACTAATATCATTATTAGTCCAAGCTTCCTGTATAACATAAAATGCTTCTATTACTCTTTTCTCTATAGTTTTATACTTCCAAGTAATATCTTTATCATCTAATAGTCTTAAATATCTTTTACTATTAAAAGATGCTCTTAATACTTTAAAATACAAGATAATTGCCGAAGCGAAAAAGATAAAGGCAAAAAATATAGCAGAAATAATATCAGAAATAGGATTACTATAGCCTCTACTTCCATAATGACCACCGCTACTAGAGCCACCAGAACTTGAGTGTCCGCCACTACTACCTCCTCCACCTGCTCTTAAAATAGTTATAGGACTGCAATGAGATACTTCTTTAGCATTAACTACTATAACATTACAAGAAATAACAACTAATAAAAGTACAAAAGATATTAACAAAATATTTTTCATCTACTTAACCTTCTTCTCTTATTTTACAAACATCTATCCACTCTTTGTAATTAGAAGCATCTTCTAATTCTTTGATAGTAAGTTTTACAGCACTGTTACTACTACCGCAAGCAGGATAAACTATATCAAAATCTTTTAAAGATATATCTAGATAAACATCTACTCCATCATTTATTCCAAAAGGACAAACTCCACCTACTTTATGACCAATAAGAGGCTCTACCTCATCAGCTTTAAGCATTTTGGCTTTTTCATGAAATATAGCTTTATATTTAGCATTATCTATCTTTCTATTACCTGCTGTTACTATTAATATAGGCTTATCACCTACTAAAAATGATAGAGTCTTGGCAATTTCTGCTTCACTACAATTTAAAGCAATAGCTGCTTCTTTAACAGTTGCAGATGATATATCAAACTCTCTTACTTTATTATCTAATCCATATTTTTTTAAATGTTCTTTCGCATTTTTTAATGCCATAACTAACTACTCCTTATCTATTTTCTAATTCATTTAATTTGTCTTTATCTAAATAAATAACTTTATCTTTAAACTTGTTTATATAATCTAACTTTCTCTTTTCTTTTTTATAATAACTATTAATAACTCTAAACATATCTATTAAAGCTCTAAATGATGGTGGATAGTTATATGATTCTTTACCTATTTTTTGATTGATCAATCTTTTTATAACTCTTCTATAAGCTTCTAATTTACTTATTTTAATATAATATATCTTATCACATTTTTTTAATCCTTCTTTAAAGATACTTCTACCAACATCTTCAATTATAAAAGAATCCTTAACTAAAATATCATTAAACATTCTCTTTATAGTTTTATCATCTCTTTTAACATAATTATTATTGTCATCCCATACTATACAGTCAAGTTCATAACTTTCTATATTATATTTCTTACTTAATATTTTTGATAAAGTTGTTTTACCTGATGCTGGTGGACCTATAATATATATTTTCATTGTCACCTCCTACAAAATATATTCTTTGACTTCACAGTTATTTAAACCTAGATTAAGAAACTTACCATCTTTAGGTATTCCGTTAAAATAACCATAGAACCCTTTAGAAATACCACTATGGGCGACTATTATAGCACTTTTATATTCTCTAATTTTTAATTCATCTAAGAAGTCTTTTACTTTATCAAAAAACTCTTTTATATCTTCAGATGTTCCATACTTAATAGTAGAATAATAATTCCAATACTCTTCTCTATTCGTAACTTCTAAAGGCTTACCTGATAAATTACCTGGATTACGTTCTCTTAATCTTTCATCTATAATAATCTCTTTGTTTGCCCTATTTATAATATTAGCAGTATGAAGTGCTCGTTTTAGAGGAGAAGAAATGATGACATCATAAGAAATATTTTCTAGTTTTTCTCTCAACTCATAAGCTTCTTTTATACCAGTTTCATTTAAATCTTCATCTTCATTTGAATAAATTTTCTTTAAATTATGATTTACTTGACCATGTCTAACTAAATATATTTTCAATATAATCACTTTCTTCCTACTTAAATTATAATAAAAAAATAGAACTCTTAAAAGCCCTATTTTAAATCTTCTTTATTATAAATAAAATCTACTATATTAACATTTTTAAT
>CALVIS010000040.1 GCA_944331805.1 uncultured Bacilli bacterium | reverse complement strand
AATAATATAGAAAATAAAAAGTTAGAAGACATAATAGAATTTCATGTTAAGTTTGAGCATATTCATCCTTTCCAAGATGGTAATGGTAGAGTTGGTAGAATGATTATGTTTAGAGAATGTCTATATAATGATATAATGCCATTTTATATTGAAGATAGAAATAAAGACTTTTATATAAGAGGTATTAAAGAGTATCAGCTTCATAATGAAAAAGGTTATTTGATAGATACTTGTTTAAATAGTCAAGATAATTATGAAAGAATGGCTAAATATTTTTTAGAAGATAATTAGTCTTTATGATGGAGGAAATATGATATTAAATAGTCAGGAAAATTATAAAGATAAGAAAAGTATAATTATTTATTTTAGTAGAGCCAATGAAAATTATGCTGTAGGTTATATCGATAAAGGTAATACAGAGGTAATTGCAGAATATATTAGAGATTTAACAGGTGCAGAACTTTTTAAGGTAGAACCTAAAGATAAATATGCAAGTGACTATAAAACTTGCGTAAGAGAAGCAGTTGAAAGAATTAGAAGTCATAATGCTCCTATTGTAAAAGAGCTTCCTGATTTATCAAGTTATGAAGTTATTTATATAGGTTCACCTGTATATTGTGGTAAGATGCCTGAAGAAATGGTAACTGCTCTAAAAGATAGAGATTTTACAGGTAAGATAATTAGACCATTTGTAACGCATGAAGGCTCAGGACTTGCTAATATTCCTAAAGAGATTAAAGAAGTTTGTAAAGGTGCGACAGTTTTAGATGGTCTTGAAGTTAAAGGTTCAACTGTAAATAGTGCTAAAGACAGAGTAGAATCTTGGATATAAAATGTTTCATTTTAGTATCTATACTCTTGAATTTAATATATATTTATGATAATATGAATATGTAAAGAAAATTTACATATAAATAAAAAAGAGGAATACCTAGTTTGCGATTTGGGTGTTACCTCAAAATGTTTTTTGTGTGAACACCCTAATTACAAAGTTGTAATAGGGCGTTTTTTATTCAAAGATGATTAAAAGAGCAATAATAATCAGTAATGCTGATATTAAAAAATCTTTTTTACTCATAAGCAAGTCCCCTTTCTAACCCCCTAATAAATAAAGCGAAAGAAAGAGGTAAACACCCATACTAAGTATTCCTAAATAGATAATAACATAAATGCATCTATAAAACAATCGAACAAGATACATTTTTTAATAGAAGTTTTGTTTGAAATAATATAAACATTATTAAAAAACTTAAAAGTAAGGACAAATTATTTTTTTCATATGTTAAAATAATATTAGGAAGTGAAACAAAATGAGAAAAGAGACTAAAGAATTCATTATTGAATATGATAAAGATATAGATTACATAGCTGATTTAATAAAAAAATTAGAACAGGAAGTAGATAGAATTCTTAATTTTTTTGAATTGAAGAATTTAAAAAAGAAAAAGAAAATAAAAATATGGACAAGTCGTAAAGCATATCAAACTCATTTAGAAAAATATGTTCCTAAATATTATGAATGGATGAATGCAGATACTTTTGATGGTAATATTAATTTATTATCAATTGAAGAGTGTAGAAAAACTAGAGAACATAGTGATATAACATTAGAAGAATTTTTAGAAAATATAATTCATGAATTTGTTCATTCTTGCCAACAAGAAATAAATCCTGATTCTAAAAATGTTGAATGGTTTTGGGAAGCACTTGCTACAAACTTAGGAAATCCATTTGATTATACAATTGATTTAAAGTTTAATGAAGACCAATTAATAAATGATTTTAATAGTGTTCCAAACAACTATGAAATAGCTTTTACTATAGGTAAATATTTATTAGAAAATTATTCTCATGAAGATATTATGCGATATGTAAGAAATCCTGAGATATTAAGGAAAGATGCTAGAAATATTTTTAACGAAGTAAAAGATAGAGTTAATTAAAGTCTTCTACATATAAGGCTTTAACAAGATAAGGTGTGATTTCATCTATATCATACCAACCTGAACTTTTAGAAGTATCTTCTAGTCCATTAGGATTAGAGACATAAACTTTATTATTATTTGATGCTAATAATACCATATAATGGGAAGTAGTAGTCCATCTGTTTTTTCCTAAATTACTAGAAAGACAGACGATAATTGGTCTATTACTTTTTAAATGTTTTAGTATTTCTTCATTCGATAAATGAAGAGAGTCATAATAAAAGTCTGAATTATTAATACCATAGGTTAGAGATAATTCATCTCCGAGGGTATTATAATCCATGACAGGATAATATCTTTTTCTTAAATCTTCTGGAGTAAAATCAAAACCATAACCACTTAATACTATAGCAAGAGAAGTAATACCACAACCTGTATCTTTCATAACTCCTCCCCAGTAAGTATTATTACTCCAAGAAGCATTACCATTTTGTTTATATTCAATATAAGTTTTCTTATAAGGAGAATTAGTTGTGAAGGTGGAAAAATATCCATCTTCATTTTCTGTTTTTTCTTTTCCTAGTCCTTCATAATCATTACTAGTATCTTCTTTTATTACTTCATAACTAGGATAATTTATTTCTATATAGTTTTCATAAAAATAAAACCCTAATCCTATAAATAAACCTAAAATAATAATATTTTTAAACTTTAATCTTCTTTTCTTTTTCATTAAATCATTCCTTTTGTCCTTAATTATATAAAGATGATTTAATAATAGTTTTAATAATTACTTAATAAATTCTTAAGTTTTTCTTACGATTAACTACTTTAACTGAAAAAGTAAGACTTGTATGTTATACTTTAAGTATAAATGGAGGAGGAATATGAACATACTAGTTTTAGATGATGAAAAAGAAATCGCTGATTTAGTAGAAGTGTATTTAAAGAATGAGAACTATAATGTTTATAAATTTTATAATAGTAAAGATACTATTAAGTGTATTGATGAAGTACCTTTAGACCTTGCTATTTTAGATATTATGTTACAAGATATAGATGGTTTTAAGATTTGTAAATATATTAGAGATAAAGATTTAAAATTCCCTATTATAATGTTAACTGCTAAAATAGAAGATAATGATAAGATTAAAGGCTTAACATTAGGGGCAGATGATTATATTACTAAACCTTTTAACCCTTTAGAGTTAGTAGCAAGAGTTAAAGCCGTGTTAAGAAGATATAAACTATATAATAAAGAAATAGATAATGATATATTAGAGATTAGGGGACTTGTAATAAATAAAAAAGAACATAGTTGTTATTTATATGATAAAAATATAGATTTAACACCTATAGAGTTTGAGATATTACTTTATTTAATGACTAATAAAGGTAAAGTTGTAAGTAGTGAAGAATTATTTGAAAAAGTTTGGAAAGAGAAATATTTTGATAGTAATAATACGGTTATGGTTCATATTAGAAGAATAAGAGAAAAATTAGGTGAAGATACGAAAAGACCTAAGTTTATTAAAACTATTTGGGGAGTGGGATATAAAATTGAAGATTAAAAGTATAACAAAGTTAAAAATTAAATTGTGTTTAGAATTATTAGGTAATATTTTATTATTTCTCTTTATCTTTTTTGTTGTTTATTTTCTTATAACTTTATTATTTGAAAACTCTTTATCTGTAGCAGTGTCTAATTTTAATTATGACTTATATGCTTTTATTGTAAATAATAGAGAAAATATTCTTTATGTTTATTTAGGAATAGTTTTAATTATTTCTATTTATAGATTTATCTCTAAATATGTAAATAGTATTAATGAAGTGTATGAATCCCTTGACCTTATCTTAAAAGAAGATGATGAGGCGATTAAACTACCTAGTGAAGTAAATGATTTTTCTAAGAAGTTAAATGATATTAAATATAATTATATTTTATCTAAGAAGAAAGAAGAAGATGCTATAATTAAGAAAAATGATTTAATAATGTATATGGCTCATGATTTAAAAACACCACTTACTTCTGTTATTGGTTATTTAACTTTGTTATCAGATGAAAAGAATATATCTAAGGAAACAGAAGAAAAATATTTAAAAATAGCTTTAGATAAAGCTTTAAGAGTAGAGTCTTTGACTAATGAGTTTTTTGATATTACTAGATATAATTTACAAGAGATTCCTATTAATAAAAAAGAGATAAATATAGCATATCTTTTAAGACAATTAACTGATGAGTGTTATCCGATGTTAGAAGAGAATAATTTAAAGTGTAAGTTAATAGCAAGTGATAAGGTAATGTATTTAGGAGATGGAGAGAAACTTGCTAGAGCTTTTGATAATTTATTAAAGAATGCTATTAATTATAGTTATGAAAATACTACTATTGAAATAACTTTAAAAGAAGAAGATGATACTATAAATATTGTTTTTAAGAATAAAGGAGATAAGATTCCTAAATATAAACTTGATAAGTTGTTTGATAAGTTTTATAGAGGAGATGAATCTCGTAATACTAAAATCGGTGGGGCAGGACTTGGTCTTGCTATTACGAAAGAGATAATAGAATTACATAAAGGAAAAATAGAAGTAAAAAATGA
Organism: uncultured Bacilli bacterium; assembly: GCA_944331805.1. Taxonomy (GTDB): domain Bacteria; phylum Bacillota_I; class Bacilli_A; order RF39; family UBA660; genus Onthousia. The sequence continues at coordinate 4,500 of CALVIS010000040.1, read as the reverse complement.
TGATGAGTTTATAGAATTTTTAGTGGAACTTAATAAAAAATAAAAGGATTGTAACCTGTATTAAGGAAACAATCCTTTAACTATTTTTTTACTTTCGAAAAAGGTTTATGTCTTATTTCTCCAATAGATGTATTTTCACAGATATCTTTTAAATTCTTTAATAAATTTATAAGTTCTAATCTTTTATTAGTTAAATCGTCATCTTTATATTCAATAGTTCCAACTATGTTTTCTTCTTGTTCAATAACATTGTCATTATAAACTAAAGTGTTACAAGAGATATTTATCTTATCAATGTTATCAGTTTTGAGTATTATTTTATCAGTAGCATTTAAAGAACTATTATCGTCAGTAATAATTTGTTGTTTAGCATCACATTCAACTTCCTTACCATTTACTATAGAATTAGTAAGTTCTATATTTTTATAGGCTATCATAGATACTTTAGTTCTTTCTTTTTCTTTTCCAATATTAGCATTAATAAGATTAATATTAAAAGTCGCACCTAGTTTAATACTTAAATCAGCACCAGCAAGGGCAACTTCATTAGTTAAATCCATATTCTTAATAGTTAAGTTTTTAGTATCTATCATTAATAAATGAAATGCTCTTATATGATTATTGTCTAAAGTACAATCACATTTAGCTTGGATACCAAATCCGAACTCAAAATTACAATTTTTTATAGTAATATTACAATCTTCATTATGATAATTATAGATATAAACTTTTTTGTGTGTTATATTAATGCCTTCAATTACATAATAAACAGGCTTATCTAAATTATATGTTTTAGCAAGTTCTTTGTCTTCTATTCCATTACATATAATGGAATATTCATATTTTTCCTTTTTAATTTTATTTTTTTTAACATAGCAGATAAGTTTATCATCTTCTTCAACCACTTTTCCTAAATTGCCAACAAGATATTTCTTTATAATATTTCTAACCGTGGTTGTAAGTAAAATTTTTCTTAAAGCTTTTTTTAATATTTTCATATTATCTTTCCTCCAGTTGTTTCATATTATAGCATAATACTCATAAAAAGCAACTATACATTAAATAATATCTTGACTTGGAGTTAACTCTAAATGATAGAATTTGTTTTAGGAGGTAGATAATTTTGAAAGATTTATATTTAGAGTGTTACTCAGGAATAAGTGGGGATATGACAGTAGCAGCTTTATTAGATTTAGGAGCTGATTTAAATAAACTAAAAACTACGTTAAAAGAATTAAAGATAGATGATGAGTTTGAGATAAAGGTCTCTAAGGTTTTAAAAAGTGGCATAGAGGCGAATGATTTTGATGTTATTTTAAAACATAAGCATGAGCATAATCATGACCATCACCATCATCATGAACATAGAAATTTAGATGATGTTTATAAAATTATTGATAGATTAAGTGATGAAAAAGTTAAGAAGCTTGCAAAAGATATATTTAAAGTAGTGGCAGTTGCAGAAGCGAAAGCTCATGGTAAAAGTATAGAAGAAGTACATTTTCATGAAGTCGGGGCAGTTGATTCTATTATTGATATTGTATCAGTTGCTTTCTCTATAGTAAATCTTGGAATAGAAAATGTTTATGTTTCAACTCTTTATGAAGGAAGAGGCTTTGTACACTGTGCTCATGGGGATATGCCTGTTCCTGTTCCTGCTGTTTTAAATATAGTAAGTGATTATGATTTAGATATTAAAATTACTGATAGAGAAGGAGAAATAATTACTCCAACAGGTGCTGCCATAGTTGCAACATTAAAGAATAAAGAAGAATTACCTGAAAAATATAAGATTAAGAAAGTTGGACTTGGTGCTGGTAAAAGATATCCTGATAGACCTAGTATGGTTAGAGCAATGTTGATAGAGGAAGATTAAATATTATGAATAAAAAAATAATTTATATTATTGGGGTTATACTAGTATTAGTAGTAATTTTCATAATAGTTTTTCTATTAAATAAGGATGAAGGTGATAATAAAAAGATGGAAAATATTAAAGAAAATGTATCTAATGATATTACTTTTGATTTTGATACTCATACTGTATTGTTAAATAGTGGTTATATAATGCCTTTAAATGGGATTGGTACTTATAGCCTAACAGGGGCTGAGTGTTATAACTCGATAAGAAGTGCTTTAGATTCAGGTGTTAGGTTAATTGATACTGCCTATATGTATAATAATGAAGAAGAAGTAGGTAGAGCGATAAGAGATTCTAATGTACCAAGAGAGGAAATCTTTGTTATTACAAAAATTTATCCAACTCAGTATGATAATCCTGAACAAGCGATAGAAATGGCTTTAGAGAAATTAGATATTGGCTACATTGATATGATGCTTTTACATCATCCAGGAGATGGGGATGTCGAAACTTATAAAGCAATGGAAAAATATGTAGAGCAAGGTAAGATTAGGTCTCTTGGTTTATCAAACTGGTATGTAGAAGAGTTAGAAGAGTTTTTACCACAAGTAGATATAATGCCTGCTTTAGTTCAAAATGAAATTCATCCCTATTATCAAGAAAATGATGTTATTCCTTATATTCAAAGTTTAGGTATTGTCGTACAAGGATGGTATCCATTTGGAGGAAGAGGACATACTAGTGAATTATTAAATGATGAAGTGATAGTTGATATTGCAAAAAATCATAATGTAAGTGCTGCTCAAGTAATACTTAGATGGAACTTACAAAAAGGAGTAGTAGTTATACCAGGTTCATCTAATCCCGAACATATTAAAGAAAATACAGAACTTTATGATTTTGAATTAACTATTGATGAGATGAATAGAATTAATGCTTTAGATAGAAATGAAAAACATGATTGGTATTAAAAAGAAAGGAAAGAGATAAAATGAAAGAAGAAAAATTAAATTTAACTAATGAATGGGATAAGACATTTCCTAAAAGTGATAAGGTAAATCATAGAAAGGTAACATTTCATAATCGTTATGGAATTACGTTAGCAGCAGACCTTTATGAACCTAAAGAACATAAGGATAAATACGCAGCTATTGCTATTTGTGGACCTTTTGGAGCGGTTAAAGAGCAAGCATCTGGTCTTTATGCCCAAGAGTTAGCAGAAAGAGGCTTCTTAACAATTGCCTTTGACTCATCTTTTACTGGTGAAAGTGGTGGTTTTCCTCGTTATATGGCAAGTCCTGATATAAACACAGAGGACTTTCAAGCAGCAGTTGACTTTTTATCAGTACAAGATAATGTTGACTCTGAAAAAATTGGTATTTTAGGTATTTGTGGTTGGGGTGGTCTTGCTCTTAATACGGCTTGTATTGATACAAGAGTTAAAGCTACTGTTACATCTACTATGTATGATATGTCAAGGATTAATGCTAATGGTTATTTTGATAGTGGTGATAATGAAGAAGCAAGACATAATCAAAGAGTTACTTTAAATAATGAGAGAACAGAAGATTATAAAACTAATACTTATAAAAGAGCAGGTGGAGTTGTTGACCCTGTTCCAGATGATGCTCCCTTCTTTGTAAAAGATTATCATGATTATTATAAAACTAAAAGAGGTTATCATAAGAGAAGTCTAAACTCTAATGATGGTTGGAATGTAATTGGCACTATGTCTTTTATGAATCAACCTATCTTAACATATAGTAATGAAATAAGAGGTGCTGTTTTGATTATTCATGGGGAAAAAGCTCACTCTTGTTATATGAGCCGTGATGCTTATAAGAATATGACCGAAAAAAGTAAATATACTGACAATAAAGAATTAATGATAATACCTAATGCTGTTCATACTGACCTTTATGATAGAAAAGATATTATTCCTTTTGATAAGATAGAAGAATTCTTTAAAAATAATTTAAAATAGGAGAGTAATAGACTCTTCTTTTAGCAAGGTGATAGATTATGAATAAGAAAGTATTGTTTGGGTTATTAATAGTTATTATAATATTAGTGGGAGTTTTTATAATAATTAATTTAAAAGATGATGATAGTGATAATTCTAATAATAATGATAATAAGCAAGAGACAGATATAAATACTAATGAAGAAGTAGATGGAGATGATTTAAGTATGAAGATAAATTTAACAATAAATGGTAATAGTTTTACAGCAACACTTGAAGATAATGAAACAACTAGAGAATTACTTAATAGATTACCATTAGAACTTAATATGAGTGAATTAAATGGTAATGAAAAGTATTATTATTTTGATGATAGTCTTCCTACTAATAGTTATAGACCTAGTAGTATAAATAAAGGAGATATTATGCTATATGGAAGTGACTGTTTAGTTATCTTTTATGAAAGTTTTAATACGACTTACAGTTATACAAGAATAGGAAGAATAGATAATGCTGATAACTTAGATAAAGTTATTGGTAGTAGAAGTGTTAATGTTAGAATAAGTAAATAGTTTTGTTTGAGCAAAAATAGTTAGTATGGAAATGCTAACTATTTTATGTTAAAATCATTTTATCTAAAGAAGGTGAGTCTATGAAAGGACAAAATATGTATCTA
>CALVIS010000039.1 GCA_944331805.1 uncultured Bacilli bacterium | reverse complement strand
TTGCATCATTTGCAGTTTTGATTTGTGCTCTTTTTAATTTAGATATCACCTAATTTTAGTTTTCGAACAACTCTATTGTAAAATAATTACTTCGAATGAATCGCTTTTTAATTAACTGGCTATATTATACAATAGTGTATGTAAAAAAGTCAAATTTACTAACTACTAAAATTATTCTTTATATATTTAACTAATAACTTTCTAGATTCCAATACCTCTTCTTTTTCTTTATCACTTCCCCAAGGCACTTGTTCTTCACAGTAAACACTAGTATTACAAGTAATATGTTCACTAGGATAAATTGGAGAACCGGGTAAATAAGTAAAATAAGTAAGACCAACTCTAGATATACACATCTTTAACTCCTCTAACAAAGCTATTGTTTCTTTAGTGGTATTAATATCTTCTTTTGGAAACCCGTGCATAATCAAAGCTTTCGCATTAATACCTACATCTTTAGTAATATTAAAGGCATTTTTTATCTCGCTAACAGTTATTTTTTTATTCATTAAACCAAGCATTTTTTGACTACCAGATTCAACACCATATTTAATTTCTATACATCCACTGTTCTTCAATTCTTTAAGCAATTCTAAATCTACATTATCAACTCTTGCCAAAGTAGACCATTTTAAATTAAGCTTGCCAATCTCCCTAATAATTTCCATAGCTTTCTCTTTATTTACAAGAAAATTATCATCAACAACACAAAATCCTTTAATTTCATAATCTTTTATTAAAAGTTCTAACTCTTCTTTTATATTATCTTTACTTCTATATCTTACATTATGATTTTGATTAGCACAGAAATTACAATGGTAAGGACAACCTCTACTAAATAGAACATGAGCGATAGAAAGAGATGTGTTAGAAAGTCTTTTCATAACAATATCTTCTTTTGGTAATAAATGTCTAGCTGGGAAAGCAAGAGAATCTAATTCATTAATATCGTTACGTTTTTCAGTTACATAAATACTATTATCTTTTTTATAGTAGATACCTTTTATTTCAGAAATATCATCTAAAGAAGTAGATTTGGCAATTTCTACAATAGTCTTTTCACCTTCACCGATACTTACAATGTCACAGTCTAAATCTTTTATAACCTCATTAGGATATAAGGAAGCATGAATACCACCTGCTATAATAAGAGAGTTAGCTTTAAAAATACTATTTTCTCTAGTTTCTTTAATTAAAGGATATGCAAGAGATGATGAAATACTAAAACCAACTATATCGAAGTCACTAAAATCAAAACAGTTATTATCATTAGAAGTGGCAATTATCTTAACATCATAATTTTCTTTTTCTAGTGCACTTGCTAAATACATTACTCCAAAGGGTGGAAACTCTTTTCTTTTATTCCCAAACTTTGCTACTTCATAACATTCTGGATAAACTAGACATATTTTTTTCATAGGTAACTCCTTTTTTGCCTTTTATTATAACATCAAACTAAAAAAAAGAAAGTCTAATTTAACTTTCCTTGTCCCTTATTATATAACAAATAAGAATAACCATCAAAATTACGCATATCATCAGTAATACCAAATTTATTTGTAAATTCATTCATAATATCTAAAGCCTTGTCTAGGTTATCAGTATTAATTATTTCAAGCTCTATAAAGAAACCAAGATTATCAACTTTATCTAAAGCTATTTCTATAATATCTTTATATATTACTTTTCTTCTTTCCTTTTTTAAAGTAAATGCTTCTTCAATTCTTAAATCGTTTAAAATAGTTTTAAACTTATCTATATCATTTATTTCTACTTCATCTTCTATACAATGTGCTTCTCTATTATCAGTAGCAGGAATAAATTTTTTATAACTTAGAATATTTTTATCATCAAGAACTCTAATACGAAGACACTCATTATCTATTTCTCCTCCAAAGAAAGGAAAATGAAGAGGTGAGAAGTAAATATCATTTTGTTTTTCTATCTTCATTTCTATATTATTTTTGGAAAGAAAATCTAAAATATCATCATATATTTCTTCAGTAATTTTATATTTTCTTTCTATCTCTATATTTTCCATATTAATTATTCCTTTCTTGTTTTTCTAACTTTTTAAGACACTTGGCTTTTCTTTTCCCAAACTCAAGTGACTTCTTATTAAATTCTTCTAGACTAATTAGTTTCTTTTGAAATCTATCGTTTAAAATTTCTACCGCTCTATCAATTCCTTCTAACTCAGTCTTAGGGTCAACTCTTTTAAATAACATAATTACTCTCCATTTCTATTTTTAAACTGAAGGACAATAGGAGTACCTTCTAGTTCAAAATTCTCTCTTAATTTATTTTCTAAATATCTTTCATATGAAAAATGTACTAAACATTTACTATTAACTCTAAAAGTAAACTTAGGAGGCTTAATTCCTGTTTGACTAACAAAATAAATCTTAAGTCTTTTCCCTTTATAACTAGGAGCAGGGTTTAAACTATAAGCATCTTCAATAACTTCATTTAAAACACTAGTCTTAATCTCTCGCTTAATATTTTCTTTAACCTTTAATACTTCTGGCATTAAAGTATGAATTCTCTTTTTAGTCAAAGCTGATAAGAACACAACAGGAGCATAAGTAGCAAATTGAAATTCACTTCTAACAAGTTTTTTAAACTCAGATATGTTAGCATCATTAACTGCATCCCATTTATTAACAACGATAATTAAACCTTTACCACGTTCTATTGCATAACCTGCAATATGTTTATCATGTTCTTTAATACCATCTTCTGCATCAATTACTAAAAGACATATATCACTTTTATCAATAGAGTTCATTGACCTAAATAAACTATACTTCTCAACACTTTCATAAACTTTACCTTTTTTTCTCATTCCTGCTGTATCAATTAAAACAAACTCTTCATCATGATATTTAAAAACCGTATTAATAGAGTCTCTTGTTGTTCCCGCCACATCACTAACAACAACTCTTTCTTCATTTAAAATAGCATTAGTTAAAGAACTCTTACCAACATTAGGTCTACCGATGATAGCAATCTTTAATCTGTCATCTTCATCATTTTCCTCTTTAGTCTTAAAATCCATTGTCACTTCATCCATAAGTTCAATATAACCCGTATTATGAATAGCACTAATAGGAATATAATTATCAAACCCAAGCTCATAAAAGTCATAAATATTATCATAACTATCCTTATTATCCATCTTATTAATCGCTACCACTATTTTCTTATTACTACGTCTTAAAATATCTCTAACTACTAAATCATTACTAGTAATTCCTTCTTTTGCATCGACAACAAAAATAACAACATCTGCTTCATTAATTGCAATTTCTGCTTGCATCTTTATTTCATCATTAAACTTTTCATTAGCAAGGTCAATTCCTCCCGTATCAACTAAATAAAAAGGCTTATTCATATAACTTACTTCTTCATAAAGTCTATCACGAGTAACCCCTGGAACATCTTCTATAATAGCAATACGACTACCTGCTATCTTATTAAATAAAGTGCTTTTCCCAACATTAGGTCTACCTACAATCGCTACAATTGGTAACTTCATAAGTCCCATCTCCCTTCTTGTTTCATATTGTATCATAACTTTACACAAATTTAAATATCTTCTATAATTATATAGAGGAGTTGTATTATGTTTAAGAAAGCTAAAGAATTTAAAAAAAGATTAGTAGAATATTATAAGGAAGAAGAAAATAAAAAAGTTGCTATTTTCTATGTAACTTTAAGGTTTTTAGTTATCCTTTGTCTAATAAGAGAAATATTTATGGGTAATTATCATAACGTTTTCTTATGTCTTTTAACTTTAATATTATTTATAATACCTTTCTTTATAGAAGATAAATTTAAAGTAACTATCCCCAGTGTTTTAGAAATAATTATCTTACTCTTTATCTTTTCAGCAGAAATACTAGGAGAGATTCAAAACTTCTATAATATTATTCCTAACTGGGATATAATACTTCACACCCTTAATGGTTTCCTAGCAGCTGCAATAGGCTTTTCTCTAATCGATATTTTAAATAGAACTGATAAAGTTCATATTGCGTTAAGTCCTATCTTTGTCGCTTTAGTTGCCTTTTGTTTTTCTATGACTGTAGGAGTAGTATGGGAATTCTTTGAATATACTGCCGATAATTTATTAAATACTGATATGCAAAAAGATACTATTGTAAATAAAATATCTTCAGTTAATTTAAAAAACTCTAATGCTTTTGACCCAGAGATAATTAAAGATATAAATAAAACTACTATTTACTATGGTAATGATACTATAACTCTTCCTGATGGATACTTAGATATAGGTCTAATAGATACAATGGAAGATTTAATAGTTAACTTTATAGGAGCCTTATTCTTTTCTATTTTAGGTTATTTCTATATTAAACATCGTGATAAATATAAAGGAATAGAGCATTTTATTCCAAGAAAAAAGCTTAAGAGTTAAATCTTAAACTTTTTTACTTAAAAACATTCTTTTTAAGTTCGACAATATCAGAGATATCACAGTCTAAATAATTACAAAGTCTCTCTAAAATATTAATATCTAATCTTGTTAAATCACCATTAATATATCTGGTAACAACTTTATAATCTGTCTCTGTATCTTGGCTAAGTTTATTTTTACTTATTTTCTTCTTATCGAGTAAATTACCAAGTTTAAAGTAAAAAGCACTATCGCCAATTTTAACCTCAATACCATCTTTATTCATTTTATCGCCCTCAAATTAATTTTAACAACTGCTTGGCTATACGACTACTGGTTATATGACTAATAATATTATTTACTAATACTTACAAATTATACATAATAGTTGATAATAAAATTTAAATTCTATATAATTAAGGCAAGGAGTTGTAATTATGGTTATAGGTTTAATATTTATTTTAATTGGAGCATTGTTTTTAATATCAATAATTGCTCCCGAATTTAGTATTAATTTTTCTTATATTTTTCCCTTAATACTAATAGCAGCATCTCTATACTATATTATAAAAGGTAGAAAGTTTACTCTTGCAAACACTATTGTTTTATATTTAGGAATTTGGTTTCTATTAGATGAACTAAATATTATAAGAGGAGAATTTAGTAATGCCTTCTTCCCTTTAATTTTAATAATTATTGGTATATTTATAATTATAGAGAGCTTAAAAGTAAAAAAAGTATTTAAAAGAAAAGATGATAACTTAAAAAACTATTATGGTATCTTTAGTGGCTTAGAAGAAAGAGTAACTGACTCTAGTTTTAAAGGTGCTAATGTTTATAGTATTTTTGGAGGAGTAGACCTAGATTTAAGAAATTTAGAGTCAAAAGGGGATATAACAATTAATGCTTATTCTATCTTTGGCGGTACTAGTATCTTTGTAAATGATAACTTAAATGTAAAACTTAACTCATTCGCTCTATTTGGAGGCAATGAGAATAAAACACTTTCCTCTGATAAAAAGAAAAGTAATACTTTAACAATTAATGGTATTTCTATTTTTGGAGGAACAGAAATTAAGTAGTCTTACAAATTAGTAAGATTATTTTTCTTGTCAAAAAGATAAGTTATTAGTATCATTAATATGAAGGTGATTATATGCAAGTAACAATTTTAGGAACAGGAGCATTTGGACTTGCTCTTGGTAATTTATTACATGAAAGAAGTAATGCCGATATTATTTTCTGGACTGCTTTTGAAGAGGAATATCTAGAAATAACTAATAATAATACTTATGATAGGGTTCTAACAGGAATAGAACTTGCAAGTGATTTAGATGTGACAATGGATTTAGAAAAAGCCTTAAATAACTCTGATTTAATCATAGTGGCTATTCCATGTAATCATGTAAGAGAAGTATTAACTAGAATAAAAGATTATTTAACAGATAATAGTAGAGTAATATTAGTATCTAAAGGTCTTGAAAAGAATACTGACTTCTTAATGACAGAAATCTATGATGAATTAAATTTAAAGGGCCATGTTTCTTATCTAGCAGGACCCACTTTTGCCAAAGAACTTATCGTTAATAGTAAAGCCGGCTTAACACTTGGCACAAAAGATGAAAAAACTAAAGAGTTAATGTTAGAGTTATTTAAAGATACTAATGTCGAAATAGAAGTAATAGATGATTATATTGGACTAGAGTTATATGGTGTCATTAAAAATGTTTTAGCAATACTTATGGGAAGTATCAGTAGTAAATATAGAGGAGACTCTACTAATGCTTATTATTTAACTAAAGTTTATAATTTTGCTAAAGACTTAGTAACTAAACTAGGAGGAGATAGTAAAACAGCAACGTGTTATGGAGCTTTAGGGGATATTTTATTAACTTGTAATAGTAAAACTAGTCGTAATTATAGTTATGGAGTCCTTTTATATACTAATAAAGAAGAAGCAGATGTTTATAAAAAACATTATACTGTTGAAGGAAGTATTGCTATTAACTCTTTAACAAAACTATTAGAAAAGAATAATCAAACATCAGAGTTTTTAGAAAAATTAACAGATTACTTTAACGGTAAAGTTTCTCTAGATGAAGTATTAGAACTATTCTAGGAGTATTTATGGAAGTATATTTAGAATCAATAAAAACTGCTTTTCTTATCTTTCCCTTATTAGCTTTCTTAATAACATTACCTTATCTTTTAATACAGTATCATAAATATGGCTCAGTACCTTTAATAAGAAGTAGTATTGTTTATACCTTTATACTATACTTATTAACAGCATACTTTCTAGTAATATTGCCACTACCTAGTAAAAAAGAAGTCTTAGCGATGCCTACCAAAGTACCACAGCTTATTCCTTTCACATTTCTAGGTGACTTTGTAGAAGCATTTAAAGATGCAAGTGGAGTTTTATCATTTTTAAAGTCCCCAATCGTTTATACAACACTCTTTAATATTGCAATTACTATTCCCTTTGGTATTTATTTAAGATATTACTTTAAGAAAAAATGGTATACTACTATAATCTATACATTTCTTTTAAGTCTATATTTTGAAATAACACAATTAACAGGATTATATGGTCTCTATCCCAAAGCTTATCGTCTATTTGATGTCGATGATTTAATTATTAATACCCTAGGAGGATTTATAGGCTACCTTATTACTCCAATTGTTACTATATTTTTACCAGATAGAGATGAAATAGATAAAATCTCTTATAAAAGAGGTAAAGTTGTCTCTATCTATAGACGTTTCCTTGCTTTCTTAATAGATCTCTTTGTATCCACTACCTTAATGTTCATAATAATAGTTATAACAAGATTTAATGATTTTATGATACCTTTAATTATATCAATTATACTTTATTATATAATATTACCTACCTTAACTGGTAACACCTTTGGAAAGTATCTTGTAAAAATAAAATTAGAAAGTAAAAACAAACATAAACGACTATCTATCTTTATAAGACAAACTATTCTTTATCTTTTAATTGTTTTTGGTCCTATTATAGTGATAAATTATAATAATTATATTAATGGTCTTATAATGTTATTTTATATTCTCTTTATAATCTATACTTATTTTGAAATATTTTTAAAATTCTTTGGTCGTAAAAAGCCTCTAATATATGAAAGACTAACAAAAACAGAAAATATAAGTACAGTTTACTATATGGAAGAGATAAAAGATGATACTAAAAAGGAACCTAGTCAAGATACTAAAAGTGTGGTACAATGTAACAAAGAGGAGGTTAAAGATGAAAGTAGAGATTAAAAAAGTAATTTGGCCATCTTTATTAAGTTCAATATTTTTGTTACTATTAGGTCTTTTACTATTCTTTAAATCAAGTGAAACACTGGTAGGAATATCTTATTTAGTAGGTGGTGTCCTAATCGCTTTAGGAGTCATTGCCATAATAAACTTTTTAAGAAATGGTTCTAAAGATATTTTTGTACAGTTAAATATTGTTTATGGTATAGTAAGTATAGTAGCAGGAATATTTTTAGTAACAGTACCTGAGTTTATTGGAAGCATTATTCCAATTGTTGTTGGTATTGCTGTTATTATAAGTAGTTCTTTTAAAGTGCAACAAGCTCTTGTATTGAAAAATTTAGATAATAAATATTTCTTACCATCTTTAATAATGGCTATAGTATGTTTAGTCTGTGGGGTAGTAATATTATTTAATCCATTTACAAGTGCTGTAGTAGTTACACAAATTATTGGCCTTTTTATGATAATTTATGCTATTTTAGATATAATTAATAGTTTTATATTAAGAAAAAGCAGTAATATTAGTGTTGAAATAAGTACGGATAGAAAAGAACGCAAATCTAAAAAGACAAAAACTGCAAAAGTTGTTAAAGAAGTAGATAGGGAAGAAGAGGATTAAAATGCAAATACTTAATTTAAGCGATACCTTAGAAGACTTAACAGAAAAAATAAATGATTTTTTGGCACCATTTACAAAAGAACCAGCCTTTTGGGTTATTCTTGCAATTATATTATTATTAATAGGATGCTGGGCAATAAGATATTTTGGTAGAAAGTGAGTAAAAAGCTTACTTTCTTTTAGTAAGAAGGTGAAAAAATGGAAAGATTAAAAATAGGGAACAAATATCAAATTCATAGTTATAAGCATAATGGACAAATCTATAAAGCATGGGACGAAGCGACACTTTTAAATTTTGACTTTAAAAAAGGAATTTTAGTATTTGCTAATAACTGTACAACAGTAACAGAAAAAGATGGCCATACATGGAAGACGAAGGAACCTGCTATATTATATTTTTTCTTGCACAAATGGTACAATATCATTGGTCAATATAAAGGAAGAGGCATATGTTATTACTGTAATATGGCAAGCCCTATAATAATAGAAGATAATACTATAAAATATATTGACTATGATCTAGATGTTAAGGTTTTTGCCAATGGCAGTTTTAAGGTTGTAGATAAAAATGAATATAACTATCATAAAAAGAAATTTAATTATCCTAAAGAAATAGATTATATAATAAAAAAACAACTAAATGAATTAATAAATGAAATAAGAACTAAAAACAATTATTTTAATAACAAAGATATTGAAAACTGGGTAAAATATTACCTATATTTAGAAAATAATAAAAAAATTAAAAAAAAGGTTGACAGTTAGAAGTGGCTCTGATATATTAGAAAACGTCACTGAAATTCAGAGCTAATTGACAACAAAAAAATTGAAAAAAATTGAAAAAAATTGAAAAAAAGTGTTGACAGTAAGGAAGAGCTCTGATATATTAGAAAACGTCACTGAAATTTAGAACTGGTTGACAAATAAAAAACTTAAAAAAATAAAAAAAGTGTTGACAAATAAGTTTTAAATTGATATAGTGGAAGAGCGTTGACATAAATTGTCAGTGTCAAATATACTGAAAAAAAAGTCGATAAAAAAATTAAAAAAATGTTGACAAATCAAAAACAATTTGGTATATTAAAAACGCAGCTTGAGAAAAAAGCAAAATGTTCTTTGAAAACTAAGCAAAACGTCAATTTGAGTTGTCGGGATTAAATTATAATAATTAAACTTTTAAATATTTTTATTGAGAGTTTGATCCTGGCTCAGGATGAACGCTGGCGGCATGCCTAAGACATGCAAG
>CALVIS010000038.1 GCA_944331805.1 uncultured Bacilli bacterium | reverse complement strand
ATATTCTTAATATAATCTTCTAATTCTACGAGTTTAATCTTTCTATTTAGATTACCTACATAAATATCAGTAGAATAGTTAAAGGCTAGAAAAGTAGTATTATTTACAACGATTTTATGAGGCTCAATGTAGTTTAAGTTTGTATTGTTAATTCTTTTGATACTTCCATTAGTAATGGTAGGAGTAACGTGGCAGAACTCACAAATAAACTCAATACGTTGTTTCAAACTTTTTTCCATTTCTAACTCTTGGGTAGTAAACTTTATCATAATTAACACCGTCCTTTCCTAGTTAATTCTTTTGTAAACACAAAAAAATCAACCCGAACGGATTGATTATATGTTAAGTTCAAACTGTAAAAGTTCGAACAGAAACGTCACTGGAGCGGATGAGGAGAATCGAACTCCCGTAGTCAGCTTGGAAGGCTGAGGTTCTACCATTAAACTACATCCGCATAAGTAAACATCAATTTGTATTGACATTTACAATTATATGAAAAGAAAAGGCTATTGTCAACACTTTTTTGTAAATTTTATAGTGTGACACTGATATTTTCTTTTCTTTTGCCGCCACAAATATAATTTATAGGAATGTGATATGTCATCGCTAATAAAACAAGTTTATTAGTTGGAATTCTAGTTTTACCATCTTCATAGTAAGAATAACTAGATTGTCTGATGTTTAAAACTTTTGCAAATTCTCTTTGTGTTTTCTTTAACTTTAGGCGATATCTTTTAAGTTGATTTCCAATAAATTCTACACTTATATCTTTTTCATAGATGATTTCTCTTTTATCAGAAGTTAAGTTAAGCATATATTCTACGTTAGTATGAAAATATCTTGCTAGTTCTACTAACTTCTCTATTGGAAAATTCACATCACCTAATTCCCACATAGCGTAGGTAGTTCTTTTAACGCCAAGAATTTTAGCAACGTCTATTTGTTTTAAATCATGATCTTCTCTTAAATCTCTAATTTTCCCAAACTGCATCTTTACCACCTTAACCATATTTTATTACAGTCATTTAAATATTAAGAGATTTGTCAAAATAACTGATAAACAAAAAATTTTGGAGCAAAAAAATAGATATTGTTAATTATTATAATAGGAGGTGTTAATAATAAAAAGATTAAAATTAGTTTCGCAGGAATCAACTTATGACTGTGGGGTTTCCTGCCTGCTCATGGTGGCTAAATATTATAATTGTAATGTTTCAAAGGACTACTTAGAAAGAGTTAGTGAGACTATCTATGATGGGACAACGATGTATGGACTGAGGGAAGTTCTTTTGTCTCTTGGCTTTGATGCTTATGGTAAGAAGGGTAATGTCAGTGATATACCTAAATTATCACTTCCTGTAATTGCCCATATAAAGATAGATGATAAGAAAAATCTCTATCACTATGTAGTAATTACCAATATCACTGATAAGAGAGTTATTATTAAAGACCCTAGTAATCTTATTAAGTCTCTTTCCATAGATGAGTTTAATAAGATATCGACAGGTAATTATCTTTTTGTTAAGAAAACAGCTAGTATTAAGAGATTTGTAAAGGTTAAAACTATTAAAAATGAGATGCTTAAGTTAATAACTAATAATAAAAATATTATTGTTTTAATGATAATCTCTATAATACTTAGTATTAGTCTTGAACTATTGAATTTGTTTTCTTTAAAGATAATTATTAATAATGCTTTAACAGTTAAATCTACTTATAATTTAGTAGTTTTACTCTTTATCTTTCTTTACCTTTTAGTATTAAAGACTTTTTATGCCTATTTTATACAGCTTATTACGATGAAACTTACAAAGAAATTTAGTTATCAGTTAAAACTTAATTTAACTAAACAGTTATTATCACTTCCTAATTTATACTATCAAACTAAGGAAAGGGGGATTATTATATCTTTATTTAACGATATTGATACTTTTGCAGATTCATTATTGAGTGGGGTATTAACATTTATTAATAGTATTATCATCTTGACATTTATCTATTTATTCTTTTTAAGCTTGTCAAACTCTTTAGCTTTAATTCTTATAATTAGTAGTATTATCTTACTTATATTTATCTATTCTCAGAAGAGATTAAGTATTAGTTTATTATCTAAATATTATAAAGTTAGAGATAATTATAATAGTAAGTTACAGCAGGTAGTTACTAATAATGATAAGATTAAAGGTCTACATTTAGAAGAGGTAATGTTTAAGAGGACTAGAAAAGTAACAGATACTTTAGAAGATGAAAGTTATAGAGTTAGTAGATATAGTGAGGTTATAAGAAATATTCTAAGTCTATTAGAAGGTGCTATCTATTTGTTAGTTTTAGGAGTAGGGGGAATTCTTTTGATAACGACAACTAAAATAGACTTAGCGACATTTTTACTACTAGAAGGTTTTATCTTTATGGGCTTAAAGAATGTAGAAAACTTAGTTTTAATTATATTAAAGTATCAGAATGCTAGAAAAATAAAGATGCGATTAGATGATATCTTTAATTATGAGAAGGAATTGTTATTACCTTTTCCTAATCATAACTACCTTACTAAAAATATGGATATAACTATATCTAATTTATACTTTAAATATAGAGATAATCTTGTACTTAATAATATTAATATGAATATTAAAGCAGGAGATAAAGTATTTATTTATGGAGATTCTGGTAGTGGAAAAAGTACTCTTGTTAAATTATTAGGGAGATTCTTACCACTATCATTTGGACATATTAAGCTTGGTAGTATTGACTTGACTCATTATAATCTTGCTGACCTTAGAAATATTGTTACTTATGTTTCTAATAAAGAGATGTTTAGTAATACTAATATTAAAGATAATATTTACTTATCTAGAAAGCCTTATTTTAATCAAAATACACTTTTATCTATTACGGGAGTAAAGAAGTTATTTAAAGATAAGAACTATAGTCTTGATACTGTTCTTTTGGAAGATGGGGAAAATATTAGTATGGGAGAAAGGTCGAGAATTAATCTTGCTCAAGCTTTGTTTAAGCCTAGTTATATTTATATATTAGATGAATGTCTTAGTAATGTAGATGTTGCTTTAGAACGAGAGATATTAAAAAATATTATAAATTACTATCAAGATAAGATAATTATTTATATTTCTCATCGTCTTAATAATAAAGATTTGTTTAATAGAGTATTTTATTTAGAGAAAGGTAAATGTCATGAAGAATTATAAGAAGAAAGGAATGCTTTTAGTATCTATAACTGTTGTTTTTCTTTTAACTATAGTGTTCTTTTATCTGTTAGTCTCTGTTAAACTATGGACTTATAATTCTGTTAGTATCTTAAATATAGATGATGATGTTATTACTGTTTTTACTACCTTAGATTTAGAATTATTTGAAGATAATAACTTCTTCTATTATGATACTTTGAAATATAACTATAAAATAAATAGTAAAGATGATTTTGAAGAGGGGGTTATCTTAACTTTAGAATTAGAGAAGTCTTTTAAATTAGTTAATGATGATATGATAATACTTCTACCTAATAAACGGGTAACAATACTTAGTTTGATAATAGATAGTTGGAGGGTAAAATGAAAGAATTAACAAAAAATGAAATGAAGAATATTAAAGGGGGAGCGACTATTTCTGCTGCTGTTATAGGAATTGGGGTATCTATAATTATTTCCTTTGTGGTGGGAGTAATTAGTGGGTTTACTAATCCAGAACCATGTGGAGGAGGTGATTAAAATGAAAGATTTATCAGTTAAAGAGTTAAAAAATATTAAAGGAGGTTTTTCTTTAACATCAACTGCTATTAAATATGTAGGAGACTTAATTGAAATATTAATATTAGCAGGGAGAAAGTTAGGAAGTTCTCTTAGAAGAATAGGGAGTGGTGATATATGTCCCTTAGAGTAAAGAGATTTATAAGATTAGTAAGTTTAAGCTTACTTAACGTTATATTAGTCCTTACTTTTTATAATTTTGGTCTGTTTTTAGGTGAAATGTTACAAAAAATGTAAAAAATGTCAAAAAAATGTTGTACTTTAAATGTTCTTAGTGTTATAATCAGTTGTAGTAAAACGTGAAGGGAGGGATAATAGTAATGGCACAGGTAACTGTAAAAAACGGTAATCTTGATGGAGCGATTAAAAGATATAAACAAAAATTAGCTCGTAGTGGTGTCCCTTCTGAAGCAAAGAAGCATGATGCTTATGATAAACCAGGAGTAAGAAGAAGAAAGGCTAAGAAAGAAGCCATTAAGAATGCTCGTAAGAATGAACGTAAGAGAAGAAGAGAAAGAGATTAATCTTTCTTTTCTTTTTTTCCTTTTAAAAACATAAAATGCTATAGGTGAAGTTTTATGGCTTATAATTATTTAAGAAACTTTTTAGATCCTATAGATTTTCATATTGATATATATGATAAGAAAATTCATATTACTAATTATCTTAAGATACTAACACTTGGTAGCAATAAAATAATTATAAAAGCTAAATCTTGTAAGATAACATTAGAAGGAAGAGATTTTTCTTTAAATAAACTAGCAGATAGTGAGTTATTAATATTAGGTAGATTAGATAACTTGGAGATTAAATATGAGTAGTTATATATTAAAAATAACTGGTAAGAGAATAGATACCTTTTTAATGTTATTAGTTAGATTTAGTATTAATTTTAAGATGCTTAAAAGAGGAAGAGACTTTATTATAATAGAAGTCTTAGAAGAAGATTATGATAACCTTTTAAAGATTAATACTACTTATAAAATAGAGATAGTTAAAAGAAAAGGGCTTCTTAATGTAATTCATTTTATTAAAACTAGAAAGCTTTTTGTAGTGATGGCTTTACTTGGCTTTGCTTTCTTTAATCTTCTTACTAATTTAGTCTTTTCTATTAAAGTTATTGATACTGATAGTGAGTTAAGAGAGATAATACTTACGGATTTAGAAGAGTTAGGACTTAGAAAATATAACTTTAAGATAAGTTATAAAGAAAAAGAGAAGATAGAAGAAGAGATACTTGAAAAAGAAAAAGATATATTAGAGTGGATAGAGATAGAAGAAAAAGGTGTTAGTTATGAGGTTAAATTAATTAGAAGAGTTAAAGACGATATAGAAAAAGAGACAGAGCCAAGGGATATTATTGCTAATAAAACAGGTCTTATTACAAGGATTGAAGCAGAGAGTGGGGAAGTTGTTACTAAGAAGAATGCTTATGTTAAGAAGGGTGATACTTTAATAAGTGGTCTTATTAGAAATAATGGTAATATTGTTAGTAAAGTTAGAGCAGAAGGAAGAGTATATGCAGAGATTTGGTATAAAGTATCACTTTCTTTACCTCTTACTTATCATGAAGAGATAAAAACTGGTAATAATAAAACTGTACTGGAGATTAGTTTCTTAAGTGATGATATTGCTATTACAGATTTCGATAAATATAAACACTCTAAAGATACTAAAAAAGTTCTTTATAAACATCCTTTACTACCTATTAGTATTAATTTAACGAAAAAAGAAGAGGTTAAGACTACTGATATAGACTTTAGTGAAAATTATGAAAAGAACATAAAACCATTAGCAGTAGAAAAGTTAAAAAATAAATTAGGTAATGATATTAAAATACTTTCGGAAAAAGTTTTGAAAAGAGAAGAAAATACTGATAGAATAGATATAGAAATCTTTTTTAAAGTAGAAGAAGATATTACTAGTTATAAATCTTTAAAAGACTTTAATATTGAAGAAGAAAATAAGAAATTAGAAGAAGATGTTAACTAGAAGAGGGAAAGTGATATAAATGTTTACAAGTTTAAGTCGTACTATTGGTAATGTTTTTGAATTTAGTTTACCAATGATAATAATATCTGTAGTTGTAGCGATTACTTTAAGAGTTGCCGATATAGTTAAAAATAAAAAAGAGTTTTGTTTTTATAAAGAGTTAATTGCCTTGTCATTTATCATTTATATACTATGTTTGTTCCAAGTAGTTACTTTTCAAGATAATAATAATATTTCTAGTAATAATTTAATTCCTTTTAGGGAAATGTTTAGATATGATTTAGGTAGTAGGTTATTTTTAAAGAATGTCTTAGGTAATATTATTATGTTTTTACCTTATGGATTCTTTACTAGTTACTTTTTAAAAGAAAAGAAGTTACTTCCAATATTCATACTAACTATAGTTACTTCTTTAACTATTGAGTCTACTCAGTTAATGATAGGTAGAGTTTTTGATATTGATGATATTTTATTAAATATAGTAGGGGGAATATTAGGACATTATTTATATATTATTATTTTGAAGATAGGAGATATGTGTCCTAGAGTGTTACAAAGAGAGTGGTTTTTGAATTTAGTGTCTATTATTCTTTTAGTGGGATTAATAACATTACTTTAAAAACTTCTTTTTTTATGATATATTATAGGCATTAGAAAGGACTGGTGTTTAATTTGAATGAAGTTACTATCTATAATGAGACAGATGAAGAGTTTCCTTATGAGGAGATAATAGAAAAGGTTATTAATAAGGCTTTCGAAATTGAAAGATTAGAAAAAGCAAGTTGTAGTATAATAATTGTAGATAACTCTTATATTCATAAATTAAATAAAGAATATAGGGGTATTGATAGAGTAACTGATGTTATTAGTTTTGCTTTAGAAGATGAGAAAAGCATGGTTATTCCTGATGGGACGAGATTATTAGGAGATATTTATATTTGTTTAGATAAAGCGAAGGAGCAAGCGAAGGATTATGGGCACTCAATAGAGCGAGAGTTGTGTTTCTTAGCAGTTCATGGGCTTTATCACTTGTTAGGTTATAATCATGAGACTAAAGAAGAAACGGAAGTTATGTTTAAAAAACAAGAGGAGGTTTTGATGAAATATGGCATCACCAGATAGAAAGAATAAACAGTTTGGATTTAAAAGAATTATTTCAAGTATTAAAAATTCTTGGAATGGGTTGAAGGTTGCATATAAAAATGAACAGAGCATGTATATTCATTTAGTATGTACTGTAATTTTGTTAGTACTTAGTTTTTTACTTGAAATATCAATGACACAGTGGTTAATTATAATTGCAATTATTGGGTTAACTTTAGTAGTTGAACTTCTTAATACAGCGATAGAAAGTACAGTTGACCTTGTTACTAAAGAGTTTCATCCTCTTGCTAAAGTTGCTAAAGATACAGCAAGTGCAGCGGAGTTTATATTGACGTTGACTAGTACAATTATTGCTTTAATGATTTTTATTCCTAAGATTATGGAATTGCTTTAATAATTGTAAATCTAAGAGTATTGAAGTTTTTTCTAAATTCTGAAAAAACTTTTTAGTAAATGGTATATTATAATAATGAACAGTGAAATTTAATAAGAAGTTAGGAGGAGATACTCTTGGAAAATAATTTAGTTATTAGAAGCAGCAGTGCTGAGTTTTTGATTTTTGAAAGGCAAAGTCATAGTGAAGGTATTCAAGTTAGATTCGAGGAAGGAGATTTGTGGTTAACACAGAAGGCAATGGCTGAACTTTATAATTGTTCTTCTGATAATATTGGGTTGCATTTAAAAAATATTTATAATGATATGGAACTTGATAAAGACTCAACTACCGAGGATTTCTCGGTAGTTCAAAAAGAAGGTAATAGAGAAGTTAATAGAAAATTAAAGTATTACAATTTAGATGCTGTTATTTCAGTTGGTTATAGAGTTAATTCTGATAGGGCAATTCAGTTTAGAAGATGGGCTACTAATGTTTTGAAAGAGTTTTCTAAAAAAGGGTATATAATTGATAAAAAGAGAATGGAAAATGGTACTTTCTTCGATGAAGATTATTTTGATACATTACTTGCAGAGATTAGAGAGATTAGACTTTCTGAAAGAAGATTTTATCAAAAAATAACAGATATTTATGCTACTAGTATTGATTATGATCCTAAATCACCAACGACGATTAAATTCTTTAAAAAAATTCAAAATAAAATGCATTATGCTGTTTCTAAACAGACGGCTGCAGAACTTATATATAATAGGGCTGATGCGGATAAAGATAACATGGGATTAACATCTTGGAAAAATTCACCTAATGGTAAAATATTAGAAACTGATGTTGTTGTTGCAAAAAATTATTTAACTAAAGAAGAAATTGATGATTTAGAAAGAATAGTTAGTGCCTTTTTAGATTTAGCAGAAGCAAGAGCTAAGAGAAATATTCCGATGACGATGGAAGATTGGGCTAATAGAATAGATAAGTTTTTACTTGCAGATGATAGAGATATTTTGAAAGATGCGGGTAAAATTTCTCATGAGATAGCTTGTGATAAAGCATTATGTGAATTTGAGAAGTATAGAGTTAAACAAGATAAGTTATATAAATCTGATTTTGATTTGTTGTTAGAAGAAATGAGTAAAGAAGAAAAATAATAAAACATTGAAAAGAGTGATAGGCATGAAAAATAAAGAAATAGATGCAATAATCTTTGATTTAGATGGAACTTTGTGGAATACTGTTGATAGTTGTATTAAAGCGACTAGCTTTGTAAAAGAAGAACATCGTGATATTACTAGAGATGTTACAAGAGAACAAATTGAATCGGCAATGGGTAAAACATCAGATGAAATCATTAATATATATTATGGATATCTTCCAAGAGAAAAAGGGGAAGAGTATGCTAATGAAGCTTTTAATAAAAATGTAGATAACTTGTTAAAAGAAGGAGGAACATTGTATCCTAATACTAGAGATACTATTATAAAGTTAAGTAAAAAATATAAATTATTTATAGTTAGTAATTGTGTTAAAGGATATATTGAATCTTTTTTTAATACAAGTGGACTTAAAGATTATTTTGATGATTATGAAAGTTATGGGAATACTCTTTTAAGTAAAGGAGAAAATATTAAGCTTGTTATCGAACGTAATAATTTGAAAAATCCTGTATATGTTGGTGATACTAAAGGTGATATGGAAGCAAGTTATTATGCAGGTATTCCTTTTGTATATGCAACGTACGGCTTTGGTAAAGTAGAAAGTTTTGATTATAAAATTAATGATATTAGTGAATTGTTATATTTATAAATAAAGGAGGTAATTTTATGAAGTGTGGAGTTGTATCAATAATGGGTAGACCTAATGTAGGTAAGAGTACATTATTAAATGCAATACTTAATATGAAACTTGCTATTACTACAGATAAAGCAGGAACAACAAGAAATATTATAGAAGGAATTTATCAAGATGATGAAGCACAGATTGTTTTTATAGATACTCCAGGTATTCATAAACCGATGAATAAACTTGGTAGTGTTTTGAATAAAAAAGCTTATCAGAATATAGATAATGCTGATATTATTTTATTGCTTATAGATGTTAATAGTGGAATAGGTAAAGGAGATAAGTTTGTTTTAAATAAAATTAAAGAAAATAAAGATGCTAAAGTCTTCTTAATCTTAAATAAGATAGATAAAGTAGGTAGTGAAAAATTACTTAAAGTAATTGATGAAGCGAAAGAGTTGCATGATTTTGATGAGATTATTCCAATATCTGCTTTAAAGAAGAAAGCGTTAGATGATTTAATTAAAACCTTAAAAAAATATTTACCACTAGATGAGCCTATATTTACTAATGATGAACTTACAAATGTCTCAGTTAAGTTTATTATGGGTGAATTTGTTCGTGAGAAAATAATGATGTTAACTAAACAAGAGATTCCTCATAGTGTTACTTGTTATGTGGAAAACTTTGAAGAATATGATGATTTAGT
>CALVIS010000037.1 GCA_944331805.1 uncultured Bacilli bacterium | reverse complement strand
TATACCAGCAAATAAATCAATAAATGTCATTTTATTTAACTCCATAGATTAACACCATCCTCTATATGAGAATTGTATCAAATTTCCAATAAAAAGTCTTTAATATAATTAAATTTTTATAATTTTATTTTGTAAGTAACCAGTTCATGACATCTTTTTCATGAGCTACTAAACCACCACCGGCATGTTCTGAACTAACACCATGACTATCAAAGTAATCTCTATCTCTTACATCTAAAACTAAAATCTCATCTATCTCATCATCACTTAAACCAGTTTCTTGATATCTATCATATAACTCTTGATAAGTTTCTCTAAAACTATCTGAGCCATAATAATCATCATCACGACCTATAAAGAAGTATAAAGGAACCCTTTCGTTGGCAACCCTATCATATCCACCATCCCACTGGCTACTAACCATTAACGCTGCATCATATAATTCTGGATTACTATCAAGTACTAAAGATAAAGTCTCTCCTCCTCCAGAATATCCTTCGATATAAGTTTTATCAATATTATATGTCCCTTGATAATAACGAGTTAGAGCAATAGTGTCTCTTGCAGACTGTTCACCCCAGTCATCTAACTGAGGAGCAAGAATAATCATATTGTTATTAATATTACGAGCAGTAAAAGCAAAGTCTTCGCTTTCTAAATTAGCACCTACTCCTTGAAAGTATAAACCCTCATAACCAGGTAAAGTAATAAACATATTTACTTTATCTAACTCCTCTATATTATCTGGAATGTACGCACTATAATGAATATCTCTTCCTTCATCACTATGATACACTAAGTCTATCTCAAAATCATATTCATTTACATTAGAGTCTGTAACACTACCATTGTTTTCTTCACTATTAAAAATATTATTATTAGATAAATCTTCGCTATTAAGTAAAAATGCTATAGCCACAATAATTACTATTAAAATAATTCCTATAATTATCATTAAACTTTTCTTCATAACTTTCCTCCTCTAAATTAAATATAATTAAAAAAGAAGATAAAGAAATAACATTTATCTTCCAAAGGAGAAATAGTTCTCATTATTTAAATATTTGTGTATAAAATTACATATGGTCTTCCCAAAACTTTACAGCATTATTAATCCAGTCTTCTGCAACTGTTCCTATACCTAAACCAAAGCCATGAGGTAATCCTTCAAAAATTTCTATCTCGGCATCAGTACCACTTTCTTTAATTCTATTTATTCTATCTTCCATAACTCTATAATCGGCAATACCATCCCTTGTACCTACGACACTATAAGTTAGTACTTCATCTCCTGTTACTTCACTAAGACCAGTATATTCTATAATAGCAACACTAGGTTTAGGATAGGCTTTTTCACCAAAACTTTCTATTCCATAAGTAGAAATCCAAGCAGTCATTCTCCCACCTGCAGAACCACCCCAAACAGAGTAATCTGTCATATCAATTTTTAAATCATTAGCATTATCATGTAAATAGGCAACAGCACGAGCTAAATCCTCCATAGCTGAGTCAGCATCAGATCTATAAATAAGAGCAAAGGCATTATAACCCATTTCTGATAATGCTAAAGCATGAGGAAAACTATCAACCATGGCTCCTACATACATAAAACCACCACCTGCATTTATGATAGCAGTCTTAGCATTCTCTTCTCCTTTAAAGAAGAATAAGCCAACATTTCTTTTATCAGGATCACTATTCATCTCATCTTCAGTATAAATTGGATAAAATACTTGCTCTTTCCTATCACTTTCTTCTTTCAAGAAATTAACAATATTAACAGTAGTATCACTATCTATATTATTATACCAAATATAAATATCGTTTATATCATCTAAAGTAGTATCTAAATCAAAACTTCTGTCAACAGGAAATAATAAATTACCAAATCCTGCAAAAGCTTCATTATTAATAACATCACCTATAGTAGAATCTTTTGTAAAATAACTTATATTGTTAGTTTATCTATTACTTCTATTCATAAGCCAAAAACCTCCTATAATAATCACCGCCAATATTAGTATTATTATAAATATTATAGTTTTTCTTTTCATTACTCACTCTCCAAATATTTCATAATTGCATATGCTGCATCTCTTCCTGCACGTGAGGCAAAGGCAACTGTAGAAATAGTTCCTGCAACATCTCCTCCTGCAAATACTTTTTCTTTGGAAGTATGTCCCTCTTTATCTATTAATATTCTACCTCTTTTATCAAGTTCTAAACCTAAACTATTAACAATATTACTTTCAGGATGACTTCCTATGGCCATAACTACATAGTCACAATTTAAATAATAGTTAGTTCCTTCTATATTAACAGGAGATAATCTATCATCATCATCTTTTTTTTCAAGTTCAGTATTAATTACTTCAATTTTCTCAACTTTTTTATCTCCATAAATACCAAGAATGTTATTTTGAAATAAAAACTCTACTCCTTCTTCCTTCGCTTCTCTAATCTCATTTTCTAGAGCAGGAGCCTCTTTCTCACTCCTTCTATAAATAACATAAACCTTACTAGCATTTTTTCTTTTTATAGTACGAGCAACATCCATAGCAACATTACCACAACCACTAACTACAACAACCTTACCTTCATAATCAGGATGATTACCAGTTTCTAATAACTCATTACCACCATATACACCATCCAAATCTTCTCCAGGTATATTCATCTTACTAGAAAGATTCGCTCCAAATCCTAAAAACACTGCATCATGCTCATTCTCCAGAGTCCCTAAACTAAAGTTTTTCCCTATACTTTGATTTAATTTAACATCTATGCCCAACTCTAAAATCTTATCAATTACTTTTCCTAGCAAAGTCTTATCTAACCTAAAATCTGGTATACCATGATATAAAAGGCCACCTAAGTAATTATGTCTTTCATAAATGGTAACATCATAACCATTTCGTCTTAAGAATGCTGCACAGGTTAAACCAGATGGACCTCCTCCTACAACCGCAACTTTCTTATTCTTTAGAGGTAAACTACTAATAGTCCAATTATTCTTTAAAGCCATATCCCCAATAAAAGCCTCTATCTTTCCTATTTCAACAGTATGACTATCTTTAATCCTTCCCTTTACACAACTACCCTCACACTGTTTACTTTTTGGACAAACTCTCCCACATATAGAAGGTATTACCGTAGTTTCAGATAATAATTGATAAGCCTCCTTATATTTTTCTTCTTTCGCTAGTTTATTAAATCCTCTTATATCATTATTTAAAGGACATCCTAACTGACAAGGGCTTTTAATACATTGCAAACATTCTCCTACACTTCTTTTTATATCATCATAATTCACAATTTTCCTCCTACAAAATAAAAATTAAACAGTAACACTAGTAAACATTTTTAAATCTGTTATAATTCCTTCTAAATCTTCAATTACATTAACTCTATTATAAAACTCATTTCTTTCTATAGATGTACTAACTTTCAAAAGAAGCTTACGAGCATTATCTATCAATTTTGCAGTTTTACCATTATCAAAATATAGCAAATAAGTCATATGTTCATCTAAATCTATTTGCAAATTCTTATAAATCCAAGACCTAAATAATTTAGATTTACATATTTTCAAGTTATTTAAACTATCTCTATATCTCTTTATAAAATTTCTATTAATTATCAATAGACTCTCTTCATTTGATAATGTAGAATTATCAATTAACTCTTTTAAAGACTCATTTTCCATTTCTAAATCAAAATAATCATCATTTTCCATACTTACTATATCATTATACACTTTCATTCTTTCTTTTGAAGTTAAATTCATTTGCCTCACTTTAAAAAATAGTTTATGCCTTAAATTTTGTTTAGCAGAAAAATCATCTCCGTTCATTCTAAAGTTCTTAACTTCATCAAAAAACTCTCTATCATAATGTCCAGAATCAACCGCTCTAACAGACTTTAATTCATTAATAGTATTTTCATCTGCAAAACCTTTATCCAAATTTTTATTATATGCTTCAGCAAAACCATCAGAAGTATACATGAGTAAAAGCCTGCCTGTTTCTTTATAAAATTCGTTTAACAACTCATATCTACCACCATGTTTTTCTCCATTAATTTCATTAAACCAATCTTCTTTAACATCATCAGTAATAAATATAACATCTTTATTAACTTCCCTAGACTTTTTTATAATAGAATAAAATATATAGTAATCTCCATTTTCTTCCTTAGTATCATCCTTATAACCAGGAGGTATTAATTCTTTAAATCTTCTTAAGCCTTCGCTCTTCATTTTTTCATATTCGCTACCACTAATTTTTTCGCCAATAGCATTATTAAACAAGCTTATAATTTTTTTCTCAATATCATCATTAACAAATTTGGGCTTTTTATTTACTTTTTCATCACTTAATAGTTGTCTTATTTCATCTAAACTTTTATCTAAAATTTCATTAATATCCTTTTTACATTTTAACTGATTATTTTTTCTTTTATTAGTCTCATCTTTCGCTTCTTGTAACTTCTTAGCAAGAGAAGACATCAAATTATCATATTCGCTATAAGAATTAACCATAACCTTGTTTTTATTCTCAAAAAACTCCATACCTACCTGATAAGGAATCCAAAGTCGCATTTTCAATTTTTCTAAAATTTCAAAAATCTTATTTCTTGTATCTTCTGAATACCTATAAAAATTCAAAAGAATATTAGAATCCACAACAATCATGGCATCCTTCCATATGTTTTTATATTCATTTTCTGAATAATCTAAATATCCTTTAAACAATTCAATCATATTTTGTTTATTTTTCATAAAAATCCTCCACTACAATTTACTATTATAATTAACAATTAGCAAAAAAGATATTTTTTTCATTTTTCTTTATTTCATTATAAACAAATGCATAACATCCTGTAATAACAAAATAATATCTCCTAATGCCATAATATAAAAATCCCAGTTGCAAAAACTTATAATCTAACAAAAGTCATTATCGTATACCATAAACAAAGATTTTTTCTATCCATTATCAAAATTTACACCGATTTTCTAAACTAATAAATATTACTAATAAACAGTAAAAGAATGAGCTTTACTTCTCATCCTTTAATTCCATCATCGCACTAGTTACTTCTTCTTCTATCTCAGGTAAAGCACTTTTACTAATATTAGATAATATTACAAGTTCTCTAACCGTATCTATTATAATTTTTCCCCAAATAATACCACTCCTAACCTTTAAATCGTTAAATAAATCTGGAGTAATACTATCAAAGAAATAACCAATAACAACTCTATCTCTTGCAATTACTAATCTCTTATTAGTAACTGCAATTATACCACTACTAGTAACATCTAAAGAACTCTTATTCTTCTGAGCATAAAAAGCATATCTAATAACTTCATCATCATGTAAATGTTCAAGTAATATTTTTGAATGCCTTTTTAACCTCCAACCAATAGTTAATGGATACTTTCTCTTAAAACTAGAAAGTTGTTCTTTTAAAATTTCTTCATTACTCATAAATACCTCTATTCTTCAATAAGACCATTATCTTTAAAGAAATTAACAGCAGTATCTTTATCAGTAAGTCCTTCTAACACATCAACAAATTCATCATCTTTAACTATTATTAACATAGGTGTACCATATCCACCTTCTTCTTCAAAATAATCATCAGATTCTATAAACTTAGCTTGTCCTTCATCATCTAATTCATCAGTATTTAAATAATTAACAGTAATACCATATTCATATACAATATTTCTAACAATAGGTTCCATTTGTTGACAATAATGACATGTTGGTCTTGCTACATAAATAATAGATGATTCATCATCTTTCTTAAGATCTAAATATTCGTCAATATCAATTTCATTTAAATCTCCTTGCTCATCTTCTGGAATATCACTACTTGTAGTAGTTGTATCATTAGAACTACTATTATCAGTAGAACTTGTAGTAGTACTACTTCCTCCATTGTTACATTCTTGTAATTCTGATGCAAAATAACTTGCACCAAAAACTATTATTAAAACTAAAACTACTATAGTAGCACTCTTAACTTTTTCAACTGTTTCTTTCCTCATAAACTTCTCCCTCCGTCTACAATTATATCATAAAATAATTAAAAATTAAGTATTATTAATTAATTTCTTCTAAATTTCACTTAATATCAAAAAAATTAAATATAAATCTCTAACTTTTTTCATAGAGTATAAAGAAAGGAATGATACCAAAATGAAAATAGGAATTCCCAAAGCACTACTTTACTACTACTATGCTCCTCTATGGAAAGCTTTCTTTAATGAATTAAATGTAGATATTATTGAAAGTAATGATACTACATCTAAGACTCTAATACTTGGTAAAGAAAAAAGTATTGATGAATCATGTCTTGCCCTAAAAATATACTTAGGACATATTGAAGAGTTAAAAGAAAATTGTGATTATATCTTAGTACCAAGAATATTCTCTTTAACTAAATCTGAACAAGTATGTACTAATTTCAATGCTTTATATGATATTGTAAGAAATACTTTCCCTGACATAAAAATATTAAATTATAACATCGACGTTAAACATCATCACTCTGAAAAAAATGGTTTTATCAAAATAGGAAAAAAACTAGGCTTTAGTATTATAGAATCTTTAAATGCTTATAATAAAGCCAAACAAATAGAAAATAATTATTATAAAAATGAAGAAAAGAAAGCTAAAAAAGAGTTAAGAAGTAATAAAACAAAAATACTTCTATTAGGTCATCCCTACATCTTAAAGGATAACTTAATAGGAAAAAGTATTATTAACTATCTTGAAAAAAATAATATCTCTATTATTTATAGTTATCAAATACCAAGAGACTTAATAGACTTTAATTGTAGTAGGATATCTACTAAAATACATTTTACAATGAATAAAGAATATCTAGCAGCCTTTAATTATTTCAAAGACAAAGTAGATGGTACTATTATCTTAACAGCATTCCCATGTGGACCAGATTCTCTATCTAATGAAATGATTATAAGAAAAAGAAAAAAGCATCCTACTCTTTTATTAACATTTGAAGATTTAACTAATAATACCGCCGTTATTACAAGACTAGAAAGTTTCTTAGACATGTTAAAAGGAGGTATTCACTTATGAAACAATTAGTAGCATTCCCACAATTAGGTAATTATTTTAATCCTTTAAGAAAATTAATAATGAATACTACTCATCTAAAAGTAATAGAAATGCCCAAAATAACAAAAGAAACAATTGCCTTAGGTTCTAAAAACTCTCCTGATACTGTCTGTGTTCCTTTTAAATATAATTTAGGTAATTTTATAGAAGCTTTAGATAAAGGTGCAACTGTATTATTTCAAGCAGGAGGAGGTTGTAGATATAGATATTATGCTGAAGTACAAGAGACTATTTTAAAAGATTTAGGATATAATTTTACAATGTATCAAATAGCAGAAAAAGATCATTTAAGATTTAATGAACTCTACTCTACTATGTTAAAGTTAAACCCTTATCTTACTAGAAGAAAGCTTATAAAGGAAATAATAAGTACCCTTCTTTATATTTATTACTTAGATAACATAGATATCTATATAAGAAAAAGAGTCGGTTTTGAAAAAAATAAGAACAGTTTTAAAAAGATTAAAGATAATTTTATTAAGAAAGCAAATAAAGAAAATAGTATTATAAAATTAACAAGACTCTATCATAAAACAAAGAAAGAATTAAAAAAAGTAGAGATTAATAAACCTAAAGATACTCTAAAAGTAGGTATCATAGGAGAATTATATACAGCAATGGAACCATTCGCTACATATGAATTAGAAAATCTATTAGCATCTTACAACATAGAAATAAAAAGATTTACTAATCTTAGTTATTTATTATGGCAAAAGAAATTAATAGAAAAATATATGAAGTTTAAAGTAAGAAAGTATTGTAAATATACATTAGGAGCAGATGGACTTGATAATGTATATAGAGTCTATTGGTTAAAAAAACATAAATATGATGGTATCATTCATACCAAACCTACAGGATGTACTCCAGAAATAGGAGCGATGCCAATCATAATGAATATTGCCAAAGATAATAATATGCCAATTATATTCTTATCTTTTGATGAACAAACAGGAGTTGAGGGATTAAATACAAGGATTGAAGCATTCTATGATTTATTAAAGATTAAGAAGGAGGAAGAAAATGGAAGCAAGTCTAGGAATTGATATAGGTTCTATTTCTACAAAAGGAGTAATCCTTGATAATGATAATAATATACTAGCTTCTACCTACCTATGGACTGAAGGTAATCCTATTAAAGCAGTAAAAAGAGTATTAAAAAATTTAGAAGAACAAATATCAGAAGATATAAAAGTAACATCAGTAGGTACTACAGGTTCTGCTAGAAAGCTTATAGGAACAATGTTAGGAGCGACAAGTATAAAAAATGAAATAACAGCCCATGCTATAGGAACTCTATCAAAGTATCCAGATATAAGAACCATATTAGAAATAGGAGGACAAGACTCAAAGATAATTCTCCTTGATAATGGTATAGTTACAGACTATGCTATGAATACCTTATGTGCTGCTGGAACAGGAAGTTTTCTATCTAGTCAGGCAAAACGTTTAGGATTAAACGTTGAAGACTTTGGTAAGATCGCTCTAACTAGTAAAAATCCCACTAATATTGCAGCAAGATGTACAGTCTTTGCAGAAAGTGACTTAGTCCATAAAATTCAAATGGGCTATAAAAGAAATGATATCATTGCAGGACTATGCTATAGTGTAGCATCAAACTATCTTAACAATGTAGGTAAAGGTAAAAAAATAGAAGGACCAATAATCTTTCAAGGAGGAGTATCTAAAAATATAGGTGTAAAAAAAGCTTTTGAAGACTTATTACATGAAGATATTATCGTAGATGAAAATGGCCATTTAATGGGTGCTATAGGTAGTGCAATACTAGCTAGAAAAACAGGTATAAAAAAAGAGTTTAATTTTAAAATAACAAACTCTAACTTTGAAACTACAGGTATTGAATGTAAAGGTTGTCCTAATCACTGTGAGATAATAGTAGTTAAAAAAGATAATAAAATCTTAGACTACTGGGGTAACAGATGTGATAAAGGAGCTTTAAAAGTAAAAGAGTAAACAAAAAGTCGTAAATATTAGTATAGCTAATATCACGACTTTTATTATTTTAATAATAGTATCTAACTTATAACATATGGACTTGAAGCAGTTCCATCTCCAGACGTAAACCCGTTATCAGTGGTCACATTGATAACTGGACGGACGGCGTTGTTGTAAACCACACGGTAGT
Organism: uncultured Bacilli bacterium; assembly: GCA_944331805.1. Taxonomy (GTDB): domain Bacteria; phylum Bacillota_I; class Bacilli_A; order RF39; family UBA660; genus Onthousia. Next base: position 2,018 of record CALVIS010000037.1, on the reverse strand, counting down.
TATGCAGATCCTCACCCTCACCCCACACAGAAGCAGTACCATTACCGAAATCGGCCGGCGTCATACTCCAAAAATAAGTCATATCACCATTAGCAACCATATTTAAATAACTGTTACTTACTACTCCAGGATTTTCTCCTGCTAATACTAATTCATCTGCTGTTATTAAGCCCGCTTTTAGTCTGTAACTTCCTCCATAACTTTCACTTGTACTTGGACATTTTAAGGTTGGACTATTTTCTTTTGTATATCCTGTTGCTGATTGTACTAATCTATCATAACTTGCAAAAACATTATAATTCATAGAAGGAAAACCATAGTCAGTGCCTTTTTTATATCCACTGCTATCACTACAGAACCTTCCTCCTATTACTTTACTATCATATATAGTACTTCCTAACGCATTCTCATACCATGTATCTACTTCTCTTTTAATAAATGAATCTGTTCCGTTATCATATGTATATCCTGTATATTTCGGATCATTATATTCTAAATTATACGAACTTATTCCTACTATAAATGAATTAGCTAAACCACTATTATCAGGATTTGCACTTGTTCCATTATAGATTAATCTTAAACTTCCATCTCCATTTGCTCTTACTATCTTCCAGTACATCTTATCTCCTGCACTTGCAAGTTTTACTCTATTGCTTTCACTACAACTTGAATTGTATTCTTGACAAGCTTCTAAACTTTGGAAATATCTACTACTATAGTTATATACATAATAATCACTTGTATATTCTCCAAATTGTACATTGTTATTAGTTACATTTCCTCTATAATAATAACTTGTTCCATCTTCATCTTCACTCGCATAAACTCCACTTACCGCATATTCCGGATTTGGATCTGTCATTCCATCATCTTCATCATTTGGATCAAATTGAACTCCATTACTTGCATAGTTAAACATCTGCGTTTTTTCTTCTTGCACTTCGTTATCTTCTAATATTTGTTGTGTAGTTAGAGGAACATATTTATCTCCTGCTTTTCCATAAACATTTATCTGTACTGTAAAGACTAATCCTCCTCCATCTCCTTGAGGATTATAACTTTCATCAACATACATTCTTAATCTATAGTTATTACTTTCACTAGAGTTCATACTACTTGTATATAAACTCATCTCTCCTTCAGGTCTTCCTGTATAACTATTAGAACTGCTCTCTTCATTATATATTTCAGGTACCATTAAGGTTTCCTCTTTATCACCATTTAACTTAGTTAAATATAACTTTATATTAGAACCATCTATCTTCCTTGCCCCACTATCCGTTATATCTTTAGCACTTATTTCATAGTTAATATTAACATTTCCTGTTATTTCACTACTTATACTAAAATCAAAGTACTCTCCAGGATTTAATCTTACCATACCCGTCTTATCTGTTGTTGGTAGGGCTCCTGTTAAAGAAATAGTGTTATCTGTCTCTTCATAAGTCATTGTTATCGCTCCTGTTGTTATACTATTTATACTACCTTCTCTATTATAACTAAAAGCAGCATAACTTACCCCTACTATTGCAATCACCATTACTATTAACACCACTATTATTACTATGTTTTCACGTTTTTTCATTTCATTTCAACTCCTCTTATTTTTTATAGTCTTTCCCAAATTATTATCTTCTATACTATAATTAAATACTAACACATAAAATCCAAAATATCAAATATCTTGACATTATAAAAAGAATAGAATACTCCTCTACTCTATTCTTTTTACACTATAAAAGAAAGTAATATTATTACTTATATTTACTAACTCCCCCCCCCCCCAGGTAACATATTGTAAACCTGCAGTTTCAGAAAAATGACGAATTATTTTACCCTGATAAATTAAATTAGTCATAACTATTACTTCCTTCCCTATCTTGTTAACTTAATCTTACCACAGTTTTAAAGGTATATGCAACTATTTATTTTTCTTTTCAGCAAAAAAGAGTAAATTTCTTCGCAAAGAAAAATCTGATATAATTATTACTACATAATAAGAAAGGATGTAGTAA
>CALVIS010000036.1 GCA_944331805.1 uncultured Bacilli bacterium | reverse complement strand
GCAAAAGAAAGAATTTATATTGAACATACAAATTCTTGGATTAAAAGATTTAAAATACTTAGTACTAAATTTAGAAACAATTTAAAATATTTTGCATCTTTTGCAGTTTTGATTTGTGCTCTTTTTAATTTAGATATCACCTAATTTTAGTTTTCGAACAACTCTAATGAATAAAGAGCTTTGACTAAAGCATAATATTTATTGTAGTGTATAAGTATAGGAGTAGAAATGCTTTTTATTGTACAATATCGCAAGATATTATATGAAAACTGTGCCGTTAGGCATTTTACAGAGACTAATCAAAAATGATTAGTCTTTTTAAATAAAAAAAGACAGAAATTAATATTCTATCTTTATATTAAATAATATTATCTTTTTTTATTTAACATTTTATCATAGTAATTAAATAAATCTTCAAAAGCATTATAATGAACTATTTCCCTTTGTCTTAACCATAATAGTGGTCCAATAACATCAGGGTCATTTGTAAGATCTATTAGGTTTTCATATACTGCTCTTGCTTTTTGTTCTGCTGCCATATCTTCCATAATGTCTGCAAGTGGGTCTCCTGTAGTTGCAAAATAGGCAACAGTAAATGGGACTCCATTAGCATCCGTAGGATATAGAGCATTTTTATGTTCTGCATAATGAGGAGCAAGTCCTGCTGCTTTCATCTCTTCTACAGTGGCATCTTTTAATAATTGATATACCATCGTAGAGATCATTTCGACATGTGCTAACTCCTCAGTACCTATATCTGTTAACAATGCTTGTCCTTTTTGATCAGGCATAGTATATCTTTGATTAAGATACCTAAGGGCGGCAGCAAGTTCTCCATTACTACCTCCATACTGAGTAATTAATTGTTTAGCCATATTAATATCCTTTTTCTTAATATTAATAGGATATTGTAATCTCTTAGCATATTTAAACATTACTTAATCCCTCCATATTCCAAGGAAAGATTAATGTTTGCCATAAGAATGGACTAGTATTTAGACTATCACTACTGATTAGAATAGGACCATATTTTTCTTCATATTCCATCATTAATCTATTCGCTTCTTTTCTATATTTATTAAATAAATCTAAAGCATTACCATCATTAGGATATAAATCTAAATATAAATTAAGGTCATGAGCAGCGAACTCTGCTTCAGACATTCTTAAAAACATCTCCTCTTGTTCATTAGTTGGTCTTAATACGGCAGGTTCATAATTCTTATACTGATTATATAAGTTTCTAAACATATTACCTCTTAAATAACCTTCTCTTTCTGTAAAGAACTTAGGGTTATTCATATCTCTATCCATATTATTAGGATAGCAGTTATAGTTATAATTAAAATCTCTATTCATAATTTTCTCCCTTCCCTTTATTCTATTCTAGATAGTAACCTAGGAAAGGGCTTTAACCTAAATAATGATGTAATTCTGAATATAAAAGAAAAATATAATTGTTTTTCGACAAGTATATTGTCAGTTACTTTATCCTATGATAATATAATACTAAATGTTATAGAGGAGGCTACAATATGAAAGAATATAATGTTTATATTGATGAGAGTGGAGATGAAGGAATAAATAAAGGTTCTAAATACTTCATATTGACTGCTATTATTGTAGAAAAGACTAAAGATTTAGAAAGTTCTAGAGTTGTAGATAAAATAAAAGAAAATTTAGAAATGGATAAAAAATCTCAATTACACTGGAAATTATTAAAAGGATTACCTAATAAAAGAATGATAATGTCTTTAGTAAGTACACTTGATATTAAGATTATAAACGTAATTATTGATACTAGATGTATTAAAGTTATACCATCAAATAATATTTATAATTACTTTAGTGGTTATTTATATGAGAGAATATGTTGGTATATGAATGAAGTTAATGGAATTGCAAATATAAATATAAGTTCAAGAGGAAATTTATCTAAAGCTAAATTAAGTGCTTATTTAAATAATAAAAATCATAAGAAGTTTAATATTGATACAAGTAGAATAAAAGAAATAAAAATAATACCTAATGTAAGAAAAAAATTATTACAATTAGCAGATTGCTGTTGTAGTGCTTTGTTTCAAGCATTAAAGTATAACAATAAAACTTGTTATGAATATATAAATAAAATAAAGGACAAATTATATATAAAGAACAATTATTTATTAAGTTATGGATTAAAACTAGTACCTAGTAATAGTAAAGCAATTTATAATCTGATAGAATATTTAAACAAAGAAAAAAAGTGAGCTTTCCCCTGACTAAAGGAACCCACAAGGCAAGCTTGCTGGTATGTATTAAACACACCCTTTAGTAACTCAGCGAACTACTCACTCACTGACTAAATAATATCATAAAATATATTATCTGTCAAATTTAGTATATGAAATATTTTAAAAAGTATGTATATAACAGTAACAAATACTTGAATTAATGATGAATTTATATATAATATATTGCAAAGAAAGGAAGAAGTTTATGGAAGAAGATAAATATAAAACATTAGAATCATTAAGAGAAACAAAAAAATTTCTGAATGGCATAAAAGGATACTTAAAAGAGGATGAAGAATCTGTAGAACTTGATACTCTTGCCACTATCGCTCTTTTAAGAAGACCAGAACTTGCTAAAAGAGGTGATGAGGCTTTAGGTGACAAATATGGTGATATAAATTTTACCGATTACATATATGGCCGTGTTAATTCCACTTTAAATAGTAATTTAATAGTTAGACATACTATGGAGATGGAAGCTTTAATACGTTGCGCCGAAGCACATAATAAAGGTATGAATAGTAATTATATTTATAAAAAGTACCTTGGCTTTGAAAACAGTGAAGATAGTCATGATAATTTATATCTTAACAAGAGGTTAGATGTTGTGCAAAAACAGTTTGTCGCTATGCATTATGATGTTGCTTTTACAGAAAATACTTTTTCACTTATGGTAGGAGATGAATTTTTAAAAACAGCGCAGGTAGTAGTAAAAAAGACTGTTAAGTAGTAATTAAAGGTTACTACTTTTTAAATGTCTAAAAATTCTAGTTCTTGTCTAAAACACTATTATTTGATAAAATGATAAGAGTAAAGAGTGGTGTTTTAAATGTACTTGAAAGAAATTATAACAAATGGTTTTAAATCTTTCGCTGATAAAATGGAAATAAAATTAGATGATGAAGTTACTTGTATTGTGGGACCTAATGGAAGTGGTAAGAGTAATATTGTCGATGCTGTTCGTTGGGTATTAGGAGAACAATCAGTTAAAAACTTACGTGGTGATGGAGGTATGAGTGATGTAATATTTGCAGGTAGTGCCTCTAGAAAAGCTAAGAATGTCGCTAGTGTTGAACTTATCTTTGATAATAGTGACCATTATCTAAAAGTAGATTATAGTGAGGTTAGTATTAAAAGAAGAGTCTATCGTAGTGGAGAAAATGAATACTTTATTAATAATAATAAAGCAAGACTTAAAGATATAGTTAATCTCTTTTTAGATAGTGGTGTTGGAAAAGAGTCCTTTAATATTATTTCTCAAGGAGAAGTCTCTAAAATAATCAGTGAAAGTAATGATGATAGAAGAGTTGTTTTTGAAGAAGCAGCAGGGATATTGAAGTATAAAAAACGTAAAGAAGAAGCTTTAAGAAAACTAGATAAAACTAATGATGCTCTTGATAGAGTAGAAGATATTATTAAAGAGTTAGAAGTACAAGTAGAACCTTTAAAAGAACAAAGTGAGAAAGCAAGAGAATATAAAACACTTAAGGAAGAGTTAGAAAATCTTGAAATAGCATTAATTTCTTATGATATTTATAATTTATCTACTAATGAAGAGATATTAAAGAAAGAAAAAGAAGAATTAGATAAAGAGATAATAGATTTAGAAAGTACTGTAAATAAAGATAGTGGTGTCTCTTTAAAAAAGAAAACTGATTTATTAAATTTAGAGAAAGACTTAGAGTTTACTCAGAAAGAATTACTTAATAAAACAGAAGAGATAGGTAAAATAAATCTTCAACTTAATATCTTAAAAGAACAAAGAAAGAATAAAGACTTAAGTAAAAGTGAAGAAGAGTTAAGAGCTTTAATTGATGAAAAAGCTAAGATTAGTAAAGATATTAGTGTCTTAGAAGAGGAGATTAATATTATAAATAGTGATATTACTAATATGAATGATGATATTAACTCTAGTAAGAATAATATGAAAGGACTAAGACTAACTTTAAAGAATTATGAACAAACTCTTAGTAGGCAAGATAGAGATATCTTAACTAATAAACATAAAGTAGAGTTGTTGAAGTTAGAAGCAGAAAGAGGTAATAACTTACCTAATGCTATTAAGAAGATATTAGATAATGATAATTTACAAGGAATCTATGATATTATAGGTAATGTTATTAAGACTAAAGAAGAGTATGTAAGATGTTTAGGTGTGGCAATTAGTAGTAGTAAAAACTTTGTTATAGTTAAAGATGAAGATAGTGCTAAAGAGGCGATTAGATACTTAAAGAATAATAATTTAGGTCGTGCTACTTTCTTTCCTATTAATGTTATTAAGAAAAGATATATAGATGATAATACTAAACACATATTAGAAGGACTAGAGGGATATATTGGTGTTCTAGCAGACTTAGTTACAACTGATAAAGAGTATAAAAACATTATCTATAATCAGTTAGGACTTGTTCTTATTGCCGAAGACTTAGATACAGCTTTAAGAATAAGTAAGAAGATAGATAGACGTTATAAAGTTATTACTCTAGCAGGTGATGTTATTAATGTAGGAGGATCATTAACAGGAGGGGCTAACTATAAAGGTAGAAGTGCTGTTATGATTAATCAAGAGATTACTAACTATCTTAATATAATTAATAGTTTAGAAGAATCTAATAAGAAGATTACTCTTGATATTAATGATACTAAAGAAGATATCAGAAAACTAGAAGATAAGATATATCTAAAAGAAAAGGACTTGAAACTATTAATAGATGAAGTTACTAATAAAAATCATACTCTACTTAATAATAAAGATACTCTTAGTAGTATTAGTGATAATATAGACAATCTATCTAGTAATGAGAATACACTAGATACTAAAGAAGAAGACTTAGTTAATAGATTCTATGATTTAAGTAGTTTTAAAGAGAAATTAGAACTTAAAATAACTACTCTTAAGAAAGATATAAAACTTCTTAAAGATGAAATAGAAGAAGATGAAGAGAAAAGTAAATATAAGAATAATTTAATTAGAAAGATAGAAGATAAAAGAAATAGTTTAGAGTTAAAGCTTAAAGAAATAGATGTAAAACTTGATAATTTACTTAATACTTTAAGTAGTGAATACTCTATTACTTATGAAAAAGCTAGAAAAGTTTATGAGTTAGAGGTAGAAGAGAAAGAGGCTAGAAGTAAAGTAAGTAACTATAAAGCTAAGATTAAGAGTCTTGGTATGGTTAATTTAGCAGCGATAGATGAGTATGAAAGAGTTAATACGAGATATATGTTTTTATTACATCAAAAAGAAGATTTAACTAAAGCGATTGCTACTCTTCTTGAGATAATGAATGAGATGGATGAAGTTATGAAAGAAGAGTTCTTAAAGACTTTTGAATCTATTAGAAAAGAGTTTAAAGAAGTCTTTAGAGCCTTATTCCATGGTGGTGAAGCAGATTTAAAATTAACTACTGATGATATCTTAACAACAGGAATAGAAATAGTTGCTTGCCCTCCAGGTAAGAAATTAACTACTATTAGTTTATTATCAGGAGGAGAAAAAACTTTAACTGCTATCAGTCTTTTATTTGCCATTATTAATGTTAGAACAGTACCATTCTGTATATTTGATGAAGTAGAAGCAGCGTTGGATGAAGCGAACGTTATGGAGTTTGGTAAGTATCTAGCAAATTATAAGCATAAAACCCAGTTCTTAATAATTACCCATAAGAAGAAAACAATGGAATATGCTGATACATTATATGGTATTACAATGCAAGAGTCAGGTGTATCAAAACTTGTTAGTGTAAAGTTAACAAATAATGAAGAATTGATATAGCATAAACTAGTTTATTGTGTTAGAATTATGTTAAAGAAGATAAGAAAGAAGGAATAAGTATGACAAATTTAATTTATCAGGGTAAAATAATTCGTCAATTCTGGGGTAAATTAATTCGTCAATCTACACGTCATTTTTCAAAAACTCCAGGTTTACAATTTGTTACCTGAGGGGGGGTTACACTATCTTAATATATAATGGAACAAGTGTAAATCCAATAAATAGTGATTTAGCACATTCATATGTAGTAGGAGACTATATTCCATATAATTTATATTCTAATGATCCAAAATATACAGGCTATACATATGATAGAGATACAAATGAAACAGATTCATTTATAAAAAGAGAAGTAGATACATGGTATGAGAATGCCTTAGGAGATACAATATATGATAGTAAGGTAACAGGAGGAAGATTCTGTAGTGATAGTAGTGGATATCATTATGATGAAAACATTGGTTATGCTTTTGCAAGTTATGACAGATTAGCAATGGCCGGACCAGGAGTATCGTTTAGTAAGCCAAATAGTCCGACTTTAAAGTGTCCTTCAACAAGTGAAAATTATGGAGGAAGTTATAGATTTAAAGCCGGATTAATAACAGCAGATGAGTTAGCATTAACAGGAGAAAGTATGTATGTAACTGGAAATAGTTATTTAAATGGTTCTGATATGCTCTATTGGAGTATGACACCATTGTATTATGATGATTTTATGGGAAGTATAATGAATATTGTTGCAAGAGAAAGCTTAAGAAACTTTAATATTACTGGCGATGGTTCAGTTAGACCTGTTATAAATGTAAAAGTAGATACAGGTTTTACCTCAGGTGATGGAAGTAAAGATAATCCATATTTGATACAGATTCAATAAAAGATAAAGAAAAATCGTCATACTCTTGACGTTTTTTCTTTTTAACTTATATAATTGTTTTAGAAAGAAGGATGTTTATGTTAATAATAGGTTCACATGTAGGATATAAAAAAGATTCTGGTTTAGTTGGAAGTGTAGAAGAAACTTTAAGTTATGGAGCAAATACCTTTATGTTTTATACCGGCGCTCCTCAAAATACTATTAGAAGTAGTATAGACTTAGATAATGTTAAGAAAGCATATGATTTAATGAAAGATAATGGTATAGATAAAGATAATGTCATAGTTCATGCTCCTTATATCATTAATCTTGCCAATGGCGATGAAAATAAGTTTAATTTTTCATGTAACTTTTTAAGTGAGGAGTTAAAACGTGTTGATACATTTGGTATGAAATATTTAGTTTTACATCCAGGGAGCCATGTAGGACAAGGAGTAGATGTAGGTATTTCTAATATTATTAAAGCCCTTAATTTAGTCTTAGATAAAGATAATAGTGATGTCATGATTTTACTTGAAACTATGGCCGGTAAGGGTAGTGAAATAGGTAGAAACTTTGAAGAGATAAAAGCTATTATAGATGGAGTCTCTAAAAAGAATAGAATTGGTGTTTGTTTAGATACTTGTCATTTAAACGATGCAGGATATGACTTAAATAATTTTGATGAAGTCTTAGATTCTTTTGATAAACTTATAGGTATAGATAAAATTAAATGTATACATATTAATGATAGTAAAAATATAATATCATCTCATAAAGATAGACATGAAAATATTGGTAAAGGTACTATAGGCTTAGACACTTTAATAAAAGTAATAGATTGTGATAAATTAAAAGATGTTCCTAAAATATTAGAAACACCTTATATAGATGGAAAAGCTCCATATAAAGAAGAAATATCTTTAATTAGAAGTCTTAGTAAGCAGTAACAATACAAGTAGTATTAGGTATCTCATTAATACTATAAACTACTTCATTAGTTGTAGTATCTCTACAAGTTAAATTAATACTATAACTTTCTTTATTACGCTCTTTGGTATATCTAACTTTAGCATTACTACAATCTATCTTATCATCACTATAAGGTTTTATTAAATCTGTATTAATTAAGTCGCTATAGTTAATATCTACACAACCTGTAAAGTTTAAAGTTCCAAGGCTTGTTATATCTTCTTTTTCTCTTCCTACAAAAATTTCTGTCGCTTCAATTATACTATCTCCATAGTATTCATAAGCTTTATCTTTATTGTTATTTACTAAAGCAGTAATCGCTGGCATTACCATAATAAGTATTAAAGCCATTATAACAATAGTGGCAATTAATTCAATTAATGTAAATCCTTTTTTATTCATAAATTATCTCTCCTATGATAAATTATATCATAGTTTTTCTTTCTAGAGATAAGTATTCTTTAAGTTCATAATAACAGTTGACACTCCACTATATATTTCATCTCTAATATTACCTCTTAAATTAAGTAATATACTATTATCTTTTAATAAAATATTATAATTTTCTTTTAAAAAGTTACAAATAACAATCGCTTCATCTTCAGTTGGATAAATATTTTTACTTTCTAAGTATCCCATTACTAAATGGGGATTTAATATTTTAATATTATTTTTTATTATTCTTTCTATCATTTTCTTCACCTTTATTTAATTTATATGTAGTAAAAATAAAAATATGTGATAAACTAATAAAGAGGAGGGTTAAGTATGAGGATAAAACAAAAAGTTAATAAGAAGAATATTAATAGAAGAGATAGAAAATATACTGTTAATGGAAATACTTATAAGAAAAGATTCCTCTTTTTAGGAAGTGTTTTAGTAGTTTTATTTTTAGTAATAACCCTTAGACTTTATCAAGTTATGCTAAGAGAACAAGCATATTATGAAGATGAATTAACTACTCTTGCAACTACTGTAGTAGAAGGACCTAGTTCTCCAAGGGGGAGAATACTTGACCGTAATGGTAAAGTAATAGTAGATAATAAAGCCGTTAAGACAATTTATTATAATAAAGATAAAAGTAGAGGAACTAAAGAAGAGATAGACCTTGCTTATAAAGTTTCTAGTCATCTTAGTCTAGATTATGATAAAGTATCTGATAGAAATAAAAGAGAGTTCTTTGTCGCTAAGAATAGTGATAATATGGATGATAGGATAACTGATGAAGAGTGGGAGAAATATAACCAAAGAAAATTAGATAGTGATGATATCTATGAACTTAAAATAGAAAGAGTTACAGATGAAGAGTTAAATGCTTTTACTGAAGAAGATACTAAGGCTAGTTATTTGTACTATTTAATGAATAAAGGATATTCATATGATGATAAAGTTATTAAAAATGAAGATGTTACTGATGAAGAATATGCTTATATAGCAGAGAATAATGAAGATTTACCTGGATTTAATACAAAGCTTGACTGGGAGAGAGTTTACAATTATGGAGATACTTTTAGAACTATTTTAGGTAATATTGGGGAAATTCCTAGTGAAGAGAAAGATGAGTATCTTGCTAAAGGTTATTCTTTAAATGATATAGTTGGTACTAGTTATTTAGAAGAGCAGTATGAAGAATATTTAAAAGGGACAAAAGCAATATATAAGACAGTTAATTCTCATGAGTTAGAGTTAGTTAGTGAAGGAAAAAGAGGTAATGACATTGTACTTACTATTGATATAGAGTTACAACAACAATTAGAAGCGATATTAAATGAAGAAATACTTTCTACAAAAGGACAACCTAATACAGAATACTACGATAGAAGTTATGCAATAATACAAGACCCTAATACCGGGGAAATACTTGCCATGGCAGGTAGAGAAACAATTAGTGATGGTAATGGCGGTTATAAAACAGTAGACTGTACAACGGGTATTATGACTGATCCGATGGTTAGTGGTTCTGTTGTTAAAGGTGCTAGTATGTTAGTAGGCTATAATACAGGTGCAATTACTCCAGGAGAGTATCAAGTAGATGAATGTATTAAAATAGCAGGTACACCACAGAAATGTTCTTGGAGAACTTTAGGTAGAATAAATGATATAGATGCTCTAGCTTTATCTAGTAATGTTTATCAGTTTAAGACAGCGATGAAAGTAGCAGGAGCGACTTATCAGTATAATAAACCATTAGTAATTAATGAAAGTGCTTTTGATACTTATAGAAATACTTTTAAAGAGTTTGGTCTTGGAGTAGAAACAGAAATAGACTTACCAGTAGAATCTTTAGGTTATACTAGTAATAATAGAGCCCCGGGACTATTACTTGACTTTGTAATGGGACAATATGATACCTATACACCAATCCAGTTATCACAATACATCTCAACTTTTGCTAATGGTGGTAGTAGACTACAACCTCATTTATTAAAAGAAGTTCATGCTGCAACTGATGATGAGAGTTTAGGGGATGTAATATATACTTTTGAACCTAATGTTTTAAATACAGTTAATACAACTCCTGAATACTTAAATAGAGTAAAAGAAGGATTTTATGCTGTTACTCATAAAAGTTATGGTTTAGGACGTGAATATATAGATGATTCTCATGACCCATCTGGCAAAACAGGAACAAGTCAAAGTGCTAAAGATACAGATGGTGATGGGGTAAATGATACAGATACAGTATCAACTGCTTTCGTAGGTTATGCTCCATCAAGTAGTCCTAAGATGTCTATTGTTGTAACAAGTCCTAACTCTACTTGGGAAAATCCAAGGAATAGTTATTCCACTTTAGTTACAAGAAGAATTAGTAGAAGAGCAAGTGATGCATATTTCGCTTTATATCCTTAGAATAATTTTCTTATTTAATAATAAAATTAAATAGAGGTGGTTCTTATTAAAAAGGTTATAGAAGTAATATTTGTATCTTTACTTGTTCTTTTTTCTTTTTATTATACAGAAAAAGCTATTGGTCTTTTAGAATCTAATGACCCTATTATGAAAGAAATTAAAGATAAGGGGAGTGTTAAGGAAGAAGAAGCGATTAATGCTAAAGTAGATGGGGATTATTTAATACCAGGATATAATGGTCTAGTTATAGATTTAGATGAAAGTTTTACTAAGATGAAAGGTTATGGTAGTTATAATGATGCTCTATTAGTCTTTGAAGAAGTAGAGCCTAATATATCAATAGATGACTATTATGATAAATATATAAGTAGTGGTAATGGTATAAGTACAAACATTGCTTTAGTCTTTGCTGTTGATACTAGTAGTTATACTGATAATGTTTTAAATATTTTAAAAGAGATGGGAGTAGTAGGAACATTTTTTCTAGATGGTAAATTTACTGATAGTAATACATCGTTTGTAACAGATTCAGTAGTAAATGGTAATGAAGTAGAAGTACTTAGTTATGATAATGCTTACGACGAACTATTATTTAAAGCATCTATTGATAAAATAAAAACACTTACTAGTACTACACCTAAATACTGTTATGCAACTTATGATAATGAAGAGGTGTTAAATCTATGCGGTAAGTTATCTATGCATACTATTATACCTACTTTAAAACTAGATACTAATATTTATATTAATGCTAAGGGTAATTTAAGAAGTGGTAGTATTATAAGTGTTAAATTAACTGAATCTAATGTCTCAGAATTAAAAGTATTAATAAACTATATTAAACAAAGAGGTTTTACTTTAGTAACACTTGATACTCTTTTAAATGAAGCTAGAAGTGAAAAATAAGAAAGAGAATAAAGCTCTTTCTTAACTAGTTTCTAGTATTAAGTTTTCATATTCCATACATTTTTCTTCTAATAATTTAAAGTTACAACATCTTTTTCTTAATCTGCTAGATAAATACCCATTATCATAACGTAATCTAAATTGTTTAACTTTAGATAGTAATTTATTACTTATGTCTATTTAAATAATTAGTTTGATTTAAAATTAAGTTTCTGTACTTTTCATCTTTTACTTGGGGAAGTACTTCAGTCAAACAAGAAGTGGGAGTAGGAATCATATTATTAATATTAACTATTCCCCAAATTCCATCATTAATTTTAAATATATCTAGAGCATTTTCATTCATTGTTATATGTTTTTGTTTTGGACTAGATAAAGGTGCAAAATAATTAATCCCATTATATTCATATACAACACCAATATATGGTCTTGTATGAGTCTTATTATATGGTACTATCTTATCAAATTTTCTTAAATATTTAATAGAGTTGTTCGAAAACTAAAATTAGGTGATATCTAAATTAAAAAGAGCACAAATCAAAACTGCAAATGATGCAA
>CALVIS010000035.1 GCA_944331805.1 uncultured Bacilli bacterium | reverse complement strand
GGAGGAACTATGAAAAAAGTTAGTAAGCTGAGTCTTACCTTAGCATCTATTGGTGTTTTTATGATAGGCTTAGCTGGAGTATTACAGTATAAAGCTTTTCAAATAGAAGATAATACTGTAGCTTATGAAACTGTGACAATGAATGATTTAAATGCAGGTAAAGTAGAAGAAGTTAATAATAAATCTAAGAATGAAGAAAATACTGATACTGCAGATGAATCTAATAATAATACTGAAGTAGAAGAAGATACTACTGATACAGAAGTAGAAGAAGTAGTTATTGAAGATGAACTAGAAGACGTTAAAACTTATGAAGAAGTTAACACTGTTCCAGTTGATCCAATTGTTTATGATGGTTTAACTATGAATCAGTTGGCTGAAAAACTTAATCGTTCATTAAATTCTACTATTTCAGGAAAAGGATATCTAATAGCTAGTTATTCACTACAACTTGGAATTGATCCTTATATGGCAACTGCTATTATTCTTCATGAGACAGGATGTAATGGTACTTGTAGTAGTTTAGTTCGTGAATGTAATAATGTTGGTGGTCAAAAAGGTGGCCCTAGCTGTGGAGGAGGAGCATATAAAGCATATGCTACTCTTGATGAAGGTATTATGGGCTATTTAGATAACTTATATCGTAATTATTACTCTTATGGCTTAACTACGCCTGAGACAATTGGCCCAAAATATGCTGCAAGTACTACTTGGGCGAGTCAAGTTAATAATTACATTGCTTTAATTAGAAGCAGATAGAAAGAGTTTAGGCTCTTTTTATTTGCTTTTTTTCATTTTATCACATATAATTAGTATATAAATATAGTAGTAATGGAGTAGGTAGTATGATAATAAAAGGTTTGGTTGGTGACAATTTAGCAAGTATGTCTTTTAATGAACATCATTATATATTAAAAAAAGTAGCGATGAGTTTTTCTACATTATATTATTTAGGACTTAATCCTAGTTTCGCCAATTATATTGATGAAAATAATACATTAGTTGTTTCTGGTAAGCTTAGTAAAAGAGATCTTATAGAAGAGGAAGCGACTATATATAGTGGTATTACTATAACTAAGGATAAAGAAGATATAAATGTTAACGATATAAAAGAGAATACAATGTATCTTAAAAATATTGATGTAGGAAATGGAGAATGCTTTAGTAGACTCTATGTAGATGGAGATATAACAGAAGTTAATAAGAATTTGTATAGTTATAATAATGATAATTCTCTAGTTTTGGTTACTCCTAGTATAGATAAAAAAGACTTTAATATTTATGATTTAAAGAAAGAGTTAATTATGTTTAATTCTAATGATTTGAATGTTACTTCAGTTAATTATAATGAGTCTAATGATTATTATGAAATGATTATTAAATTTGAAAATATTGATAATATTCATGTTCCTTTTACTTTAGATAATGAGAATAATCTTAATTTTTATTCATTTGTTTATAGTGAAAGTTTTCATAAAGAATATAAATTAAAGTCTGATGATTCTTTAATTCCGTTTGAATTATTTTCTTATTACTTTTCTAAATGTAAACTTGTAACCATGTTAAATGATTTAAATAATAATCAAGTAAGCAGGAAAAATGATTATGGTAGAGCTAGGATATATGTTATGCCATTTGAAAAATATGTTGAAAGTAGAAAATAGTTGTATTAATATATAGGACGGAGGGTTTGTATGGATGTATATGGTAAAAGTAATAGTTATGCTGTTGCTAATATAGAAAATATTAATTATTTAGTGAGAAAAAATAGTAGTGGAGTTTATGGTGATGCTTATCAGTTAAGTTCTAGTTCAATTAACTTTTTAGAATATATAGATGATAAAGTAATTGTATCTGGATGGGAAGATAGCAAAGGTACTTATATGTATTTATTTGATAAAAATGGTAAAAGTATAGAAAAAAAAGAAAGTCCTTTTATTTATCGATATGATGAAGGAGTTTATGGATATAAAAAGGATAATTGTGCTAATATAATTGTACCTAATCAGTTTTTTTCATCATTTAATGAGTTGAATTTTAAAAAAATTATTAGTAAAGCATCTGATAGTAACTTAGATAAAATTAGTGTGAGTATTAGATATAATAAAGATGAAGAGAAAAAGTATTTTGAAGCACTTATTAATTTTGGAGATATTGATACTATTCATGTTCCTTTTAAAATAACTGAAAAAAGAGAGTTTATGTTTTATCCTTTTATATATAGTTCTATATCTAAAAAAGAGAATGTTCTTAGTAATGAAGAGAATTTACTTCCTTATTCAAATTTTATTTTTGCTTTTTGTAATAGTTTTTTGGTAAAAGATATGATTTATCTTATGAATATAGAAGAAGAAATTAGAGATAAAGAAGATAGTAAAGGGATAAGTTATGTTAAAAAGAGAATAGAAGATTTTGAGTATTAGTTATTATTGAGGTGTTATAATGCAGACAGTAATTATTATAGGAGCAGGACCTGCAGGATTAACTGCTGCTTATGAATTGTTAAATAAAAGTAGTAAATATAAAGTAATAGTTTTAGAAAGTGAAAAACAAGTAGGGGGTATTTCTAAGACTGTTAACTATCATAATAATCGTATGGATTTAGGAGGTCATAGATTCTTTTCTAAAAATGAAGAAGTTGTTAAGTTTTGGAAAGAAATTATGCCTGTTCAAGGAAAAATGAGTTTTGATGATAAAGCTTTAGGACGAGAAAAAAAGTTAGAGAAAGGTGGACCTGATCCAGAAAAAGAAGATTGTACATTTTTAATTAGAAATCGTTTATCACGTATTTATTATTTAAAACATTTTTTTAATTATCCAATTACTATTAATTGGAATATGCTTAAAAACTTAGGCTTTCTTAATGTCTTACGTGGGGGTTTTAGTTATTTAAAATCTATTATATTTAAAAGAAAAGAAACATCTCTTGAAAACTTTTATATTAATAGATTTGGAAAGAAGCTTTATAAAATGTTCTTTGAAGATTATACTTTTAAGGTATGGGGAAGACATCCTAGTAAGATAAGTGCAGATTGGGGTAGTCAAAGAGCGAAAGGACTATCAGTTATAGCAGTAATAAAAGATTGGTTTTGTAAAGTATTTCATCTAAAGAATAAAAATAAAGAAACGTCTTTAATTGAGAGCTTTTATTATCCTAAATATGGTCCGGGACAATTCTTTGAAGAATTAGAAAAGAAGATTATAAAGAAAAATGGGGAAATTAGAAAAGAATGTACTGTTACTAAGATTAATATTAAAAATAAGAGAATAGTTTCTGTTACTTATAAACATAATGGTAAAGAAATAGAGGTAAAAGGAGATAAGTTTATTTCATCAATGCCCTTAAAAGACTTAATTGAGAGTTTTTCTATTAAAGTAGATGCTGATATTAAAAGAATTGCTACTAATTTACCATATCGTGATTTTATGACTGTTGGGTTATTAGTTAAAAAGTTAAAACTTAAAAATACTACTAATATAAGAACTCTTTGTAATATAATTCCTGATTGTTGGCTTTATGTTCAAGATTCATCTGTTAAATTAGGAAGAATTCAAATTTTTAATAATTGGTCACCATATATGGTTGCTTCTCCTTTAGATGGGGTATGGTTAGGATTAGAATACTTTTGTAATGAAGATGATGATAAATGGAATATGAGTGATAAAGACTTTATAAATAAAGCGATAGATGAGTTAGTAAGTATGAATATTATTGATAAAGAAGATGTGTTAGATTCTCATTTAGAAAGAGTGAAAAAAGCATACCCAGCTTACTTTGATACTTATAGTGAGATTGATAAGTTAATTAATTATTTAAATAAATTTTCTAATCTTTATTGTGTTGGTAGAAATGGACAGCATCGTTATAATAATATGGATCATTCTATGATGAGTGCGATGATTGCTGCTAAAAAGATTATAAATAATGATAAAGATAAGACAGAAATATGGAATGTAAATGTAGAGAAGGTGTATCATGAAGAAAAGTAAAATATTAAATAAAATTAGAAATTATCATCCATCAAAGAAGACTTTATTTTTATATTTTAATATCCCTTTACTTATAGTCCTTGCATGGCATGTAAACTACAATGATATTTGGTTTCTATTAAATCATGGAAGATATATTTTAAATAATGGATTTCCTATTATAGAACCCTTTACAATTCATCACAATTTTTCTTTTGTGATGCAACAATGGCTTTCTTCCGTTATATTTTATTTATCCTATAGTTTGCTAGGAAAGTATGGATTATTAATATTAACTCTTTTAGTAACTGCTTATATTATATTTATAAGTTATAAACTATGTATGTTATTAAGTAATAATCGATATTCACTCTCAGTACTTATTACTACAATAATGACATCTTTATTAGCATATTATTTTATAACTTCACGGCCACATATTTTTACTTATGCTATTATAATTACGGAAATATATCTATTAGAAAAATATATCAAAGAAAAAGATAAAAAGTATTTATACGGACTTCCCATATTATCATTGTTACAAATTAATCTGCATGCTTCTATGTTCTTTATGCAATTTGCTTTTTTACTTCCATATATAATAGATTCTTTTCACTATAAAATAGGGCCATTAGAAAGTGAAGGTTATAAAAAGAAACCATTATTTATTACTGGCATAATTATGTTTTTAGTTGGTTTCTTAAATCCTTATGGAATAGATGGAGTAACATATATATTTAGAAGCTTTGGTAATAGTTATATCAATGAATTAGTAAATGAAATGGCACCACTTTTAGTAAGTGATTTAGTAGGAAAAGTTTGTCTATTTATTATCTTTGCAATTATTTGTATCTATATTTTTTATAAAAAAAGTAAAATAAGGCCAAGATACTTTTATTTACTTATAGGAACAATTTATCTTACTTTTACCGCTTATAAAGGTTTGGCATATTTACTCATAGGAGGAATATTACCTTTAGCATATTATTTAAAAAATGCATTTAAGAAAAATGAAGAACAAAAAAATATTAGAAAATATAAGTATTTATTAAATAGTTCTTGCCTTGTACTTATAGGATTATTAATATTAATAGGAACTAACTCATTAGTTTTTACTTATAAATATAAAGAAGGGATAGACTATATTCTAGAAGATAATAAAGCTAGTAATATTACTTTA
This sequence comes from uncultured Bacilli bacterium, assembly GCA_944331805.1. Lineage (GTDB taxonomy): Bacteria > Bacillota_I > Bacilli_A > RF39 > UBA660 > Onthousia. Next base: position 7,336 of record CALVIS010000035.1, on the reverse strand, counting down.
TATACTGGCTATAATGAAGGTAGTTATCCAGAATGGAAAGGAATAAGATGTTATATTGACCCTAGAGCTGAAGTCTTTTTGAAGGAAAATAATGAAAAAAAGGATATAATGGAAGAATACTATCTTTTACAAAATGGTAAATTAAATATAGCTAATTTCTTAGAAGAATATAAATTTAGTCATTTATTAATCCCAGAATCTGATTATTTATATCAAAATATGGATGAAATAGATAATTATAAGATTATTTATGAAAATACCTCTACTAATGAATTTGGCTTAGACTATTTAAATAAAAAAATGAAATATAGGATATATCAGAGAATTAGTTAAGTACATATATTAAGTTATATGTATTTTTTTGTCTTTCTTTAGTTAGCTTATTCCCTTAGTTATTTTCATAATATTCTATAGGAGGATGCCTATGAAAATAAATAGTAAGGGTTTGAGCAATGATGAAGTAATTGAGTCAAGAGATAAGTATGGTACTAATACTTTAGTTAGTTTAAAAAAAGATAGTTTTTTTAAACAATTAATTAGAAGTCTAGGAGATCCTATTATTAAAATACTTTTAATCGCTTTAGGTATTAAAACAATCTTTTTAATACAAGATTTTGATTGGTATGAGACTGTAGGTATAGTTATTGCTATTTTTCTAGCATCTTTTATCTCTACTATATCAGAGTATGGAAGTGAGAAAGCTTTTATTAAATTACAAAGTGAAGCGGAAGCGATTAAAGTTAAAGTAAGACGAGATGGTAAAGTCTTACTTATTGATATAAATGATGTAGTAGTAGGAGATATTATATTACTTGAGAGTGGTGATAGGATTGTTGCAGATGGGGTATTAATTAAAGGAGAAGTTAGTGTTGATGAATCTTCTATTACAGGAGAGAGTAAAGAGGTTTATAAGAAACCTTTTATTAGTGGCCTTAATCCTAGTGATAATAATGAACTATTAAGAGGTAGTGTTATCTATCATGGAGTAGGAGAGATGATTGTTACTAAAGTAGGAGTTAATACTTTTTATGGGAAGATATCTTTAGAGTTACAAGAGAAACAACCGGAGAGTCCTTTAAAGTTAAGACTTAGAGACCTTGCTAAAGTAATTAGTAGAATAGGCTATATAGGAGCATTTCTTGTCGCTTTTTCCTATCTTTTTTCAGTTTTAATTATAGATAATAACTTTGATATAAGTAGAATTGCTATTACTTTGTCTGATACATCTTTACTATTTGCATATTTCCTACAAGCTTTAACACTTGCAGTTACAATTATAGTAGTATCTGTTCCTGAAGGGTTACCAATGATGATAACATTAGTACTTTCTAGTAATATGAAAAGAATGTTAAAAGATAATGTCTTAGTTAGGAAACTTATGGGAATAGAGACAGCGGGTAGTTTAAATATCTTATTTACTGATAAGACTGGGACTCTTACTAAGGGAGAATTAGAAGTAGTGGGGGTTATGTTTGGTAATTTAGATTATTATAAAGAAAAGAATAGACTTAAGAGTAGTATCTCTTATTATAATGTATTGAAAAAAGCGATTCTTTCTAATACTAATTGTGTATATGACGAGAAAAAAAATATTTGGATAGGGGGTAATGCGACTGATAAAGCGGTTGTTAATTATTTAGGGGAGAGTAATTATTCTGTAAGAATAGTTAAACAAGTTCCTTTTGACAGTAAGAATAAATATTCTTATACTAAAGTAATAGAAGAAAGTAGGGAGATAACTTATTATAAAGGGGCTCCTGAAGTATTGTTAGATAGGTGTAAATATTATATATCACCTAGTGGTAGAAGAGTTCCTTTTGTTAATAAAAAGAGAATTAGTGATGTGATAGATGAATATGCTAAGAAAGGTATTAGAGTCTTAATGTTAGGACTTGATGAAGGGAGAGGTTTATCTTTTATATCTTTATTACTTATTAAAGATGAGTTAAGAGAAGAGGTAAGGGATGGAATAGATTTGGTTAAGAAAGCAGGTATTAAGACAGTTATGATAACTGGTGATAATAAGATAACAGCGATGTCTATTGCAAAGGATGCTGGTATTATTAATAGTGATAGAGATGTGGTTATTACTAGTAGTGAGTTAAATAGAATGAGTGATGATAAGGTTAAAGAGATTATTCCTAGACTTTGTGTTGTGGCAAGGGCTTTACCTACTGATAAGAGTAGATTAGTAAGACTTAGTCAAGAATTAGGCCTTGTTGTAGGTATGACAGGTGATGGTGTTAATGATGCTCCGGCTTTGAAGAAGGCCGATGTTGGTTTTAGTATGGGAAGTGGTACTGAAGTTGCTAAGGAAGCAAGTGACATAGTTTTACTTGATAATAACTTTAATTCTATAGTAAAAGCGATTCTTTATGGAAGAACTATCTTTAAAAGTATTCGTAAATTTATTATCTTTCAATTAACAGTTAATTTCTGTGCTGTTTTCTTATCAATAGTAGGACCTTTTATAGGTGTTGCTAATCCTGTTACTGTTATTCAAATGCTTTGGGTTAATATGGTTATGGATACTCTTGCAGGGATTGCTTTCTCATATGAAGCACCTCTTTTAGAATATATGGAAGAGCCACCTAAGAAGCGTGATGAGAAAATATTAAATACTTATATGATTCATGAGATAGTCTTTACAAGTATCTATTCCTTTTTACTTTGTATCTTTTTCTTAAAGAGTCCTTTTATTCATTCCTTCTTTAGAGCGGGAAAAAAAGATATTTACTTTATGAGTGCATTCTTTGGATTATTTATCTTTATGATGATATTTAATAGTTTTAATGCTAGGACAAGTAGACTTAATATTTTCGCTAATCTTTTATCTAATAAAGTCTTTTTAGGAGTAATTATCTTTATTGTAATAGTACAAATTATTCTTATATACTATGGAGGGGATTTGTTTAGAACAACATCTCTTAGTCTAAAAGAAATAGAAATAATGCTAGTCTGTGCTTTTTCAGTTATACCTGTAGAGTTTCTTAGAAAACTTTATCTTAAAAGTAAAGGAAAAATTGGTTGTGTTTAAGAAGTATTAGTTGTATAATATAAATCACTGGAGGAGAAGTATGGAAAAGCTTAGAATTATGAGTTTTGATTTAGATTCTTTTACTTTAGTTAAAAGTAAAGAAGAGAAATCTAAAATAGTAATAGACTATATTAAAGAATTAGATGTTGATATAGCTTTGTTACAAGGAGATAAACATTTACTTTATAATGTTTTATTTAATAATAAAGATTATTTTTCGGATTATAATTACGCAAATACTATGTTTTTAGAACATGAAAAAAGTGAATGGGTAGATGACAATATGAGAGAATATGCTAGTTGTTATGTGTCTAAATTAGATGATAGTGATATTGCTTTATACAATATTAAAAAATATAAGAAAGAAAGTTTATGGGAATTTAGAAAGATACTTGAAGAATATAAAAATATAGACCATAAAGTAGTGGCAGGGACATTACAGGATGTAAATATAAATGCTTTTTGTAATAAATATAACCTTGATAATGTTTGTAGTAAATCTAGAAGTAATTATGTTTTTGTATCTAAAGGGTTAGATGCTAGAGTAGTAGATAGTCCTATGATGGGGTCAGTAGAAGTTGAACCTATGGTTGTTGATATTACATATAAGAAAAAAAGATAGGAGAGATGTAGTTATGAAAAATTTAAAAATACTTAGTATGAATTTAGGAAGAAGCTTTGTTACTATTAAAGATAAAAAAAGAAAAGCATATCTAGCAGATTTTATAAAGAAAGAAAATTATGATATTGTTATGTTGCAGGGTGATAATATTAATTTAGATGTTTATAATTATGCTACTGTCAATAATAATAAAAAAGTATCTTTATTATGCCATGATAGATTAATGGGATTTGATAGTGAAGTTGGATATAAAGATGTTAAATCCTCAATTATATATTGTAATAACTATGTTCTTGCTTGTATTAATGTAAATTGTAAGAATGCTAATAATATGAATGATGTATTTGAAACTTGTTATACTTATAGTAGATTTGGTAGCCAGTATTATTCACCTACTAGAATAGTTGCAGGGAGATTTCCAAGAGAAGTTGATACAAATGAATTTTGTGATATATTTGACTTAGAAGATATTTCTACATTAGTAGGACAGGAAACACATGTTAAAAATAATAGAGAGATATTAAATCACTTTTTTATATCAAGAAACTTAAAAGCAGAAAGTGTTCATAAATTAGTAGGAATGACAGAATATTCTAAACTCGGAGAAGCTTACCCTATTGAAACATCTATTACATATAGGAAAGTCAGATAAGATGAAAATAATAATAAATAATGATATATATGATATAAAACAAGGGATTTATTTAGGAGAAGGAAAGGAAGGGGAAAGTTATAAATTCTCTTCTTTAGTAGTTAAAATATTAGATAAAATTCCAAGGAAACTTTATTTAAGTAATTTAGATGTTTTAAGATTAAAGGATATAGAAACAGAAGTTTTAGATCATCCTATTGATGTTGCTAATAGTTTATCTGGTGACTATATTGGACCTGTTAGTAAATATATTAAAAGTAGTGGCTATTATGATTTCTCAAATATTAAGTCTATTGAATTTGTTAATATTATTAATAAGATGAAGTCTGATGCCTCAAAATATGCTTTAAAAGGTTATATGATTGGTGATTTACAGTATGAAGATAGTATTTTTGATAATGTTGGTAATTTACATCTAGTTGATTCTGGTACTTATCAATATAAGCCTAATTTAAGTTTTGATTATTTAAATAGAGAAAATAGCAAGGAAATAGATAATTATTTACTAGATGAAGTTATTGATAGTTTATTAATTAAAAAACATGTTAGTAAGAAGAAAAGAGAAATTATTAAAAATGAACTTAGAGAAGAAGCGGCAAATTATGATAATGTCTTTGATGTATTAAAAGATGAAATTGTTAACTATGATACCCTTAGTGATTATGTTGGTAGCTTAAAAAAAAGATGATAAAACGGAGTGATTTGATGTTACAAGTAAATAATGTTAGTTTAAAGTTTGATAAAAGAACTTTGTTTAGTGATGTTAATTTAAAATTTACAAGTGGTAATTGTTATGGAATAATAGGAGCGAATGGTGCTGGAAAAAGTACATTTTTAAAATTACTTACAGGTGAAATTGAAACTACTACAGGGGATATTACAGTAAGTAAGGAGGAGAGAATTTCTGTTTTAAAACAAGATCACTATCAGTATGATGATATGCGAGTACTTGATGTTGTTATTATGGGTAATGATAGACTCTATAAGATTATGAAAGAAAAAGAAGAGCTATATTCTCATATAGAGTTTACTGAAGAAGATGGGTATAGACTAGCAGACTTAGAAGCAGAGTTTTTAGATATGGATGGATGGAATGCAGAGAATGATGCCGCGATATTACTTACTAATTTAGGAGTTAGTGATAAGTACTTTGATAGTCTTATGAAAGATATTCCTGTTAAGTTAAGAGTTAAAGTACTTTTAGCATCTGCTTTATTTGGTAATCCAGATATTCTTTTATTAGATGAACCTACTAATAGTTTAGATATAGATGCGATTAGTTGGTTAGAAGAGTTTATTATTAATTATCCTAATACAGTTATAGTTGTTAGTCATGATAGACATTTCTTAAATAAAGTATGTACACATATAGTAGATATAGATTATGGTAAGATGAAGATGTATATAGGTAATTATGACTTTTGGTATGAGTCAAGCCAGCTTCTATTAAAACAAATGAAAGATTCTAATAAGAAGAAAGAAGAGAAGATTAAAGAGTTACAAGACTTTATTGCCAGGTTTAGTGCTAATGCATCTAAGAGTAAACAGGCAACATCTAGAAAGAAGATGCTAGATAAAATAGAATTAGAGGAGATAGTACCTTCATCTAGAAAGTATCCTTATATAGATTTTAAAATTACTAAGAACATTGGTAAAGAAGTACTTAAAGTAGAAAATTTAAGTAAAGAAGTAGATGGTAAGCTGATACTTAATAAGATATCTTTTACTATTCAAAGAGGAGATAAGATAGCAGTTATATCTAATAATGATTTAGCGAAGACTACTCTTTTTGAGATATTATCAGGTAATATTAAGAGTGATGAAGGAGAGGTTGTGTTTGGTAAGACAATAGATCCTGGTTATTTACCACAAGATAATAGTAGTTACTTTGAGAATGATAAAACTATTATAGAATGGTTAAGTCAGTTCTACAGAGTAGATGATGAGACTCATCTAAGAAGTTTCTTAGGAAGAATGTTATTTAGTGGAGAAGATGTATTTAAGAAAGTTAGTGTTTTATCAGGAGGAGAGAAAGCAAGATGTATGTTAAGTAAATTAATGTTAGAAGAACCTAATTTTCTTATATTAGATGAACCTACTAATCATTTAGATTTAGAGAGTATTACATCACTAAATAAAGGATTAGAGAATTTCCAAGGTGAGCTTATTTTAACTTCTAGAGACCATGAATTAAATCAGACTGTTTGTAATAGAATTATAGAAATATTAGATGATGGTTCTATTATAGATAGAAGAATGACATTTGATGAGTATTATGAGAGAAAGTAGTTATGAATATAAAAAATATATATAGTAATTCTAAAGATAAAGTTATTGATTATTTATTAAGATATTTATGTCAACATAATATTAGTTATGTAAGAGTAGAAAATGAAGTTCATTTTTTAGATAAAATTTATAGATTTTATGATAGTAAAGATAATAGTTTAGAAGCTACTATAGAAAAAATTTATAAAACTCTAAATGAGTTAGAAGTTTCTAAAAGATTAAGTATTGATGATGATTTAATAGGATTTACTATTGCAGAGGGAAGAGCTGATAATAAGCATCCAATACCTGATTATAATAGTAATAAAAAGAAGTTAATTAAAATGCAAAATAGAAGTAATAGTTTAAAAATTAAAAATAGTAGAAAATAAAGAGTGAAAATATTAAAAATCACTCTTTTACTTTTATAGCTCCTTTATCACATCTATTACCCCAGTAGCCTAATGTTTTATCTTCTTATATTAGATGAACCTACTAATTATTTAGATTTGGATAGTATAATTTCTTTAAATAAGTGATTTGAGAACTTTCAAGGAGAATTAATATTAATTTTTAGAGGCCATGGGTTAAATCAGACTGTTTGTAATATAATTATTGAGATATTAGATGATGGTTCTATTATAGATAGAAGAATGACTTTTGATGAATATTATGAAAAGAAACAGTAAAAAAGAGCAAATTTAATTAAAGATGAAAAGATTTATGTGTAAAAGATTGGAAAATAACATAAATCTTT
>CALVIS010000034.1 GCA_944331805.1 uncultured Bacilli bacterium | reverse complement strand
ACAATCATAGTATATTAGATTTCTATGATGTCTATGAAGATTATCACTATCATCCCTCAAATTCTACAACATAGCGATTTGTTTAGAAACATTTTTATGTTTACTAGTCAAAATATAAATCTTATCATCATATATAATTGGTGCCCCAAAAGGTCTACAACTAGGTTTGTCACCATCGATAGTACTTAAATAGTTAACTTCTGTTTTTACTAAAAAATCATAGGTTTCTTTCATTAATTATCACTCTCCATTTTTTTTGAAAACCTTTCTCTTCTTGTTTTCCTTTTTTATTGACATTATTAAATAATAATAGCATTCCTAATCTAGGAAAGTTTTTTCCTTTTAAATCTTCATGAACTTCAGTTAAAGGCATAATGTCTATAGCATATGGTAAATTAAAGTGTTTTTCAATTATATCTGCTTCATATCCTGTAAAAATTTCTTTATATCTCTCTCCTTCTTTTTCAAAAAGATATTTTATTTCAGTTTCTTTATTCATAGGTCCAGAAAAATCTACATTATCACTTGAAACCCATTTTAATCTTGCCAAATATAAATCATCAGCATTATATCTTTCTTTCATAATATATATATCTTTATTTTTTCTTTTACCGAACATAAACTATCTCCTCCTGTTTTATATTAAATTTATTCTAGCACATCTATTAATTTTTAGAAAGATTATTTTAACTACAATTTTCTATTCCTAATATCTCTATATTATAAGTATTATCCCCAACTTTATAACTTACTTTATCCCCTACTTTTTACCATAAATTGCAGAACCTAAGGGACTGTTTATTGTAATACTATTATCTTCTATATTACTATTAATATCACCTGTTATTATATATTCTTCTATCTCCTCATCATCTATAAATAATAACTCTACTTTCATATTAAGACTAACTGTTCCATTAGATTCCTTATCTACAATAACTATGTCTTTTAACATACTTTTCTTTTTATTATACTTTTGAAATAGTTCTGCTTCCTTATGCATAGTCTCTTCATAAGCAAAGTTATCGTGCCAACCATCTCCATAAGCATCATCACTAGCATAAATACTCATAAGTTTAGCATTCTCATCTATTTCTTTTTTTATATCTTCAAGACTCTTCAAATAATTTTCATAACCTACTTTATCTAAATATATTTTACTCATAGATAATAAGCTCCTCTCTCGCTCTTGTACAAGCGACATAATAAAGATATTTATTCTTCTTAAAAGTATCATCACTATCTACTATGATAACACTATCAAACTCTAGACCTTTAGCAATATAACTTGGAACTACTACTAAATCTTTAATAAAAGATTTAGAATCTTCTGTTAGCAAACTAATACTTAAATCATCTTTTAATAAGTCATAGATAACTTCTGCTTCTCTATCTTCTTTAGTAATGATAGCAAGAGACTTATATGTATTAGTAAGAGTATTTATATCATCTAGTAATAATTCCTTAATATCTTTAGACTTTCTAATAAGAACATCTTTATTATTACTCTTCTTAATTGCATTAACATAATCTAAATTTAATATCTTATTAGTATATTCTATTATTTCTTTAGTAGATCTATAAGTTTTTAATAACTCTAAATAATTACTATCATTAAATATCTCTTTTAATTCTTCAAGAGTTTCATATTTATAATAAGGATTAATATTTTGATTAACATCACCTAATATTGTAAAGCCAGCTTTCTTAAACATCTCTTTAATAATCACATATTGTAAATAATTATAATCTTGCGCTTCATCAATAACTACTTGTTTAATATAATTATTATAAGGAAAACCAAATAATTTACCTTTTAAGTAAGATACAAGTAAGGCATCATCATAATCTATTACTTTAGTATTTTTAATATCTAATTTATATTTGGCATAACTACTCTTAAAGAAGTCTTTATAAATATCTTTAATATTTAAAGACACATTAATATTATCTTTAATTAACTTCCTAATAGGAGCCTTTCTTTTACCGGGAGAGCCATAATACTTTAATGATAAATACTTAGATGCTTCATCAATTCTCTCAACTAAAGGAAATCTACTATATTTATCTTTAATTAAGTAATTTAACTCATCTTTACTAACTTCATTTATCTTATCAAGTTCTATATCATTAATAACTTTAAAGTTCTTTAAAAAGGCATTAATATAATTATCTAAATCTCTTATAATTTCTTTACTTTGTTTATATTTAATAATCTCTATATCACTTTTATCCCCTTTATAATATTTGCTAATAAAGTGAGGAAAACTCTCTATATTTTTATATTCTTTTAAGAAGTAACTTAAATAATCACTAAAAGTTGTCTCTAATGTATTCGCTTCTCCTAACTCTGGCAAGACATTAGAAATATATTCTGAAAATATCTTATTGGGAGAAAAGATTAAAACATTATTAGAACTTAAGTTTTTAATACGATATAAAAGGAAAGCGATACGATGTAAGGCAACTGATGTTTTACCACTACCAGCGATACCCTGAACTATTAGATTATGATCATCTAAATTACGAATTATCTTATTCTGTTCTACCTGAATAGTATTAACAATATTTTTCATCTTTTCATTATCAGTAGTAGCGATTACTTTTTGTAGTAGTTCATCATCTATATTTAGAGAATTATCAAAAACACTAATAAGCTTTCTATCATCAATAATATACTGTCTTTTCTTTAAGAGATTACCTTCATGAGTAAATTCATCTACTTTATATTTACAAGGACCCACTTCATAATCATAAAACAAACTACAAATAGGACTTCGCCAGTCATATAAAATATTATCATAGTTTTCATCTTTTAAATAAGTTAAAGACATATAAATATCATAAGTATTACCCTCATTATCTTTATAAAGGAAAGATGCAAAATAAGGTTTATCTTTAATATTAATTAAAGACTTATAATATTTTCTTTTACTTAATACTCTTAAAGCTTCTAGACTATCTGCAGTCATTATTTGATTAAACTCGGCACTATCAAAAGATGACTTATCCTCGTAATTAAGTTTTCTAAAATTAATAAGTTCTTCTTCTTTTAGAAACAAATCATTACTAGACTCTTTAATTTCTTTATCTAGTTTAACTAAAACATCATGTAATTTCTTCTTTTCTTTTTTTAACTCTTCTTTACTAATAGACACATTATCCCTCCTCACTAATTAGTAAAGCTCTTTGAAAACGAAGAAAACCCGCATAAACTAATATGCAGTTAAATTAAATTTAAGTTTTAAGCATAAACGTCAATAAGAATATATCAAATAAATGTTGTTTTGTAAATACTTTTGTTATACTATCCTTGGACTATATCTTTTCTTTCTCTTAGTTAATACCTTCTGTACTTTATCAAAAACATCATACTCATCTTTATGACTTCTTGCAATATCTAAAAGATATTCCCTCTCATATCCTTCTTTTTCTAATGCTAACTTTTGTACTTCACGCCAGTCACTTTGAGTCTTATCCATAACTCCTAAAGCCCCTTTAGAGTTATATGAATAATCACTATACTCTCTTACTTGTTTTCTTTCTGTAATAAACTTATTTATATATAAAGCTGATATTATCTCTTCACTTAAAGATTCAGGGGTATTATCAGTAACATTTCTATCAATATAATTTAAATTATATTTAGTACATAAGTTATATAGTGAATCATTAAAAGATATTACTAAGTTCTTAATCTCTTCCAAAGAATTAGGAATAGGAGCATTTAATACATAAATATCACTTTTATCATTAATAGATAAGATATTATAAAAGTTTCTTTCTATACCTTTCATAACATTACTTAATGTTTTCTTACTCTTAATCTTGCTTAAAGTATAGTCATAATTTTTAGGAGTATTAACCCCATCAAAGTCTATTTCTCTTTTTAAATTACTATAGCCACTAGAATAAATTATTATAGGAGAAGATGCTTCTTCTAAAGCTGAAGTAATATAAGTAGTATCATCATCCATATTAACAAGATTTTTAAAAGTAGATAAATAACCAATTTTTCCTAAAGCTTTAGGTAAGTGTCTATTTACCATAAATTTTTCTAGAGATAAAACACTGCTATAAACTTTAGATAGTTTTATCTCTTCTATACTTAAATTACTCTTTAAGTAATAATTAATATGTTCTGTTTTATTCATTAAAGGTGAAAAGCAATCAATAATAGTAGACTCTACTTCTTCACTTCTTAAAATATCTGCTAGATTATCTAGTAAAGATTTCTTAAAAAAAGAACTAGCATTAGATACTACCTCTAAATCATTAAAACCTATTATAGTTAATTCATCTTTATAATAATTTCTTAATTCAGCAAGTTTTTCTTTATCCATAAATAGATTCTCCTCCATTTGCCGCATATTATAGTACATAATGGCTCAAATATAACGATACCACCAGTTAACTATATTTATTTAAAATATTCATCTTCTAATTTTTTTACATATTTTTCTTTTTCATTTTTAACTTCTTCATAATCCATGCAATACCTTTGTAAAAAGCACAATGCTAATGTCATTTGTAATCTATTAAATTCTTTGTAATGCCACTCAAAATAATATTTAATAGCATCTTCATAAGTTAAACAAGGTGATTTTACTGGAATATTAAAATATATATCATTAAAACCACTTATATGATGTGTTTTGCTATTATTACTTTCAGCATATAAAATTAAAGTTTCTTCTGTTGATGTGGGACCTAATCCATATATTGCCTCAAATTCAATAGGTGATTCACTCTTATCAAATTTTACATAAAATTTGATTTCTTCTTTATCAAAAGTTCCCTTCATAGTAAATTTCTCCTCCTTTTTAACAATATTATAGATTAAAAGTATAAAAAGTCAATAATTATTAAAACTAATTATAGGTGAAGAATATGCAAATAAATTTAGGATATGTAGGTAATCCTCCTACTCTTTTAGATATATATTCTCATAATTTGACTTTTAAAGAGTTCTCTAAATATGATAATGATAAAGGAATAGATTTACTAACTGAAAGAATAAAGTTAAATTTTAAAAACTTTAAAAAGGTCTTAAAGTATAATTATGATAATAAGATTAAATTCTATCGTATGACTCATACTATGTTTCCCCTACTTACTCATCCAAGTGTAAATATTGATTATAAAGAAGTATTTAAAGATGATTTTAAAATACTAAAGGAAACTATAAGTAAGTATAATATTAGAATAGATACACATCCTGACGAATTTTGTCTATTAACAAGCGAAAAGATAAGTGTTACTCTTAATAGTATGGAAATACTAAAGTTTCACTTAGAGATATTTAAACTATTAGGTATAAATGGTAAGTGTGTATTACATTTAGGTAGTTCTAAACCAACTAAGGAAGAAGCATTAAATAGGTTTAGAGATAATTTTAATAAACTTTCTAAAGAGTTAAAGAGTTTAATAGTCCTAGAAAATGATGATAAGACTTATACCGTAACTGATACTTTATTAATATGTGAAGAGTTAAATATACCAATGGTATTAGATTATCATCACTTTATTTGTAATCACCTAAAAAACGAAAGAATAGATAAACTATTACCTAGAATTATAAAGACCTGGGAAAATACTAATCTTAATCCTAAAATGCACTTTTCTTCTTCCTTAAATTCTAAACAAAAAAGAAATCATAGTACTTATTTAAACTATAATTCCTTTATAAAGTTTCTTAAATTACTAAAACCTCTTAATACTGATATAGATATTATGTTAGAAGCGAAAGGTAAGGATGAAGCTTTATTTAGATTAGTAAGACAACTTAAGTTTTATAAAGATTTTAAAGTAAAAGGAACTACTATTATTCTATAAGAAAATAATTTCCTTTAGGGAAAGTAATAATAACTTTAGTATATTTTAAATAGAGTGACTCTATTTTAATATCAATACCAAGTTTATCACATAGTTTCTTTGTAAGATAAAGTCCTATACCACTAGCATTCTTTTTATTTCTATTACTACCAGTAAAGCCTTTCTCAAATATTTTAGATAAATCAGATTCTTTTATCCCTACTCCATTATCATATATTTCTAACTTAATATTGTTTTTATCCTCAAATCCCTTAATTCTAACTAATCTATTCTTTTTATTTTGATATTTTAAGGAATTACTAAGTATTTGACTAATTATAAAGTTTAACCATTTAATATCCGTATAAACTTTTAAATTATCTAAATCCTTTACTTCTACTTTAATATGATAATTAAGTAAATAGTTCTTATAATCTAATAATACTGGATGAACAAGATCTGCAAGAGTTACTTCTTTAATAAAATAATCTTTTTCTACAACATCACTTCTAGCATAAAATAACATTTTATCTACTAGTCTACTAATCTTTAAAACTTCTTCTTTCATCTTTTCATCGTTATTATTATCAGCATATAGAGACAAAGCAGAAATTGGTGTTTTAACTTCATGAATAAAACTATCTAAGAAATCAAGATATTCTTCTTTAGAATTTTCTACATCACTTAATTTATCATTTAAAGCTTTACAAGCCTTATCTAAAGCATAGTAATAGGCTCTATTCTCTAAATTCTTAGGTTTATCTATTACTTCTTTAATTAAATACTTTTCATCTAAGGAATCTACTAGATTAACTATTTTTCTATATCTTTTCTTAATTAATAGATAACTAATTAATAAAGAGATAAAGATAAAAACAATTATTAGAATAGCAAGTAAGATAACAACACTAGAATTAGTTCCTATTAATAATAGATATATAATAAGTAATAAAGTAAAGACTAAACTAATTATTATAAAAAATATCTTTTCTTCTAAATACTCTAAAAACATCATAACTTATAACCAACACCTCTTACTGTTTTAATAAAATCATCTAGTCCTATATCTCTTAATTTATTTCTTAATCTATTAATATTTACTATTAAGATATTCTCATCTAAATAGAATTTATCATTCCATAAATACTCTATTAACATATCTTTACTTAAGATATTAGGATAGTTTAAGAATAGATAATACATAAGTAAAAACTCATTTCTAGTTAGTTCTATCTCTTTATCTTGATACTTAATAAGAGATAAATGTAAATCTAATATTACTCCATTTACTATAAGTTCTTTATGATTTTTAGGATTAACTTCATCTAAACATTTTCTAATCTTAAGTAATAATAACTCTTTATTATAAGGTTTAGTAATAAAGTCATATCCCCCACTATTAAAACTCTTTATCTCATCTTCTAAAGTATTCCTACTAGTAACAAAGATAACTGGTTTTAAAGTAACTTTTTTAATATCTTTAATTACTTTAAACCCATCAGTATTAGGTAAATTAATATCTAATAGAATTAAATCAGGATTTATATCTTTAATAGATTTTTCTATATTAAGAAACTCTTCTATACTACTAACATCATAATTATTATTAGTAAGTAAGATAGATAACTCTTCTCTAATAGTTTTATCATCTTCTATTATTAATATCTTTTCCATTATTAACCCTTACTTTCTTTAATCTTTTAAAAGAAACAGTTGAACTTTCATAGTCAGTTTCTTTTATACTTTCATAATCTACAAACAATAGCCCTTCATTATCATAAAAAGGAATAGTATCTCTCAAAATACCACAACCACTACGAAAATCTCCTAGAGCATTAATTTCATTATATTTCTCTTTTAAATTTTTTTCATCTTTTATAGTATCTATATCTACATACCCATTACCTACTTTAATTAATAAGGCATTTTCTTTATAGGGAACACTAGTAACATTAGTTCCAAATTTTCCAGGACTAAACTCTTTTCTTACAGTCATCTTCTTATAAATATCTCCTATACATAGAGAAGTCACTTTAATGTTCATATCTATCACTCCAATATTTATTTTATATAGGTATAACTCTTAAGTCAATATCAAAGTATAGCGTAGAAGACACTATAAAAGATGAGGGTTAAGGGTTTACCAACTAATATATAGAGTATGAATTCTTTTATATTAATATTACTAATCCCTGCTATATAGCATAGTAAATCATCAGGGGCACCTGGTATTAAGATACCTAAAAAGAATATCTTTTTAAAGGTATTATTTCTAATATAGTTAAGATATTTATCTACTAAAGACTTATCAAATAGTTTATAAATTATGTTAAGCCCATACTTTTTAGATAAGGAATAAGATATAACACTACCAATAGATAAACCTAGATAGTTATAGATAAAGCCTTCAAGAGGGCCAAAGGCAAGAACTCCGGCAAGACAAGATGCTCCTCCTGGAATAACAGGAAAAACTACTTGAAAAGCTTGTAAGAATAAAAAGAATAAAGGAGCGATAAATCCTAAAGACTTCATATAGGAAACAAGTATCTCTTTATCTTCTAAAAGTCCTAATCTAACTGCATAAACTATAAAACAAACAAGAAAAATAGTAATAATAATTGTTACTATTTTAATTAATAATTTACTATTTTTCATCCTAGTACTCCAAACATCTTTTAAATGAGAAATAAGAGACTAAGTAATAGATTAGATAGATTATTAAAAATAATCCTGAACTTAAGAAGATAAATGATAAGTAAGAGGTATTACTACCAAGGAATGGGGCAAAGATATGATTTAAGCTTGTACTAATAGAAAAATTAATAATAAATGGAAGTATTACTGGAAATAAGAAATAAACTAATAATTGTTTTCTAACTGTCTTTAATATAGTTCTTTTACTAAGACCTAGTTTATTTAAAGTATCATAATACTTCTTATAAGTAACGGCATCATTAATACTTTGAACAGCGATAATAGTACCAGTTACTACTGTAAAGATAAATGCTAGATAAAATAAGGTAAAGTCCATAATCGTCATAACAGATTTATTCATAGCCATATAATAACCTTTTACAAAAACATTAGCAGAAGCATAACAATAAGTTGTTCCCGTATTAGGATCAGTCTCACAAATATCTTCATCTAAGATATTAAGAAGTTCATTATTTAACTCTTCCTTAGTCTCTTCTTTAGTATCAACTACTAAAGTATCAGATTCTGATTTTAAATTGTTAATGACATCATCAGGTACAACAATAACAAAACCATTACCATAAGACCAACTAGAGGTATAATAAAGACTAGTTACATCTTTTAGTTTTAGAGTTTTATCACCAACTTTAATAGTCTTAAGCTTATCTTCTATATCCATAATACCATCATAAACACTACTAGATGAGTGAATATAATATTCATCTTCATTTAAAGTAATAGGACTTCTTCCTTTAAGTTCTAATAGTTTATTATAGTCACTAAGTCTTAAATAAGTATCAGTACCCCTCCATCCTTGATAATCATAAGATAAGTTATCATTAACATAATTTACATCATTAAAGTATTCATGATAAGTAAATACTTCTTCTATTTCATAATCTTTCTTAATATGATTTATATATTTATCAAAATTCTCTTCATCATCAATAATTGTAACATCATAGGGAGAAGACATATCTATTTGGATATCAAATATCTCATTAAACATTAAAGAAAATGTTAAAGATACAAGAGTAAGGGTAATTAATAAAGATAGAGTTCCTAAAGACTTCTTCATTGTCTTAACTTTAGCATTAAACTGTCTTATAACAAAGAGATTATCTTTATTATATTTAAGAGTTTTATGTTTTAAGATAAATTTTAAAAGGAAATCTGCAAAAGATGATATAAATAAGTAGATACCTACTATTAACATAATAATAGATAACATTACTAATAAAGTATCAGGTTCTATTCCTACTCCTTTAAACTCATTATTAAAGATAAGTAGTCCTCCTACAACAAGAATAAGAGAAACTATAAAAGAAATAATAGATTTATTTTTAGTTACTTTACTCTTTTCATTATGAGAATCTAAATATAATAAATCATGTATTTTAAGACGTTTAATCCTTCTCTTAGTTAAAAGTAATACTACTAAATATATAAGTAAAAAGTATCCTAATGATAAAAGAATAGGTATTAAATAATCAGTAGGTAATTTAACAAGATAAGGAGCATTAAAGATATTTAAGATAATACTAGAGATAATGGTACTAAGTAAAATACCTACAAAGAATGATAGGACTAATGAGATAAAACCTAGTATTAAGTTTTCTAAGATAAACATTAGTGAGATATCTTTCTTACTAATACCAAGTAAGAGATATAGTCCAAACTCTTTACTTCGTCTTTTAAAGATAAATTTAATCATATAATTAATTAAAAATCCTAAGACAAAGCAGACTATTAAACTAACAAAGATCATGGCGATACGAAAGTTTTTCATCATATCGGCTAGTTCTAAGATATCTTTAGAGTTAGAGATAAGATTAAAAGAAAACATAAGTGAGAATGCTATAGTTATAGTAACTATATAGATTAGATAGTCTTTAACACTTCTTTTAGCATTACCTAAACTTAGTTTAAAAAGCATTATTTAATATCTCCTCCAAGTAATGTTAAAACATCTATAATCTCATCATAAAACTCTCCCCTACTCTTATTACCTTTAATTATTTCATTAAATATCTTTCCATCTTTAATAAATAAAACTCTTCTTGCAAAACTAGCTGAAAAAGCATCATGAGTAACCATAAGAATAGTAGAGTTTAACTCTTCATTCATCTCTTTAAAGGTTTCTAATAAGACTCTAGCATTACGAGAATCTAAGGCACCTGTAGGTTCATCGGCAAGTATTAGTTTAGGGTTATTGATTAAGGCTCTTGCACAAGCACAACGTTGTTTTTGTCCACCACTTACTTCATAAGGATATTTATCAAGAATATCACTAATACCTAGTTTTTTACTAATATCTAAGACAAGATTATCTATTTTACTTTTATCTTCTTTATTGATTATCAAAGATAAGGCAATATTCTCTTTTATAGTTAGAGTATCTAATAAATTAAAGTCCTGAAAAACAAAGCCAAGATTTTCCTTTCTAAAATTAGATAGTTCTTCTTCATTTAAATTAGTAATATCAATTCCATTAATAATAATATTGCCACTAGTAACAGTATCTATTGTCGATATAGTATTAAGTAAGGTTGTTTTTCCACTGCCAGATGCACCCATAATAGCAAGGAATTCATTATCATTAACAGTAAATGATATATTATTTAAAGCTTTAGTAATATTAGTATTATTACCATAATATTTTTTTAAATTATTAACTTTTAAAACTTCCATAATATCTCCTTTCCTTACCACTATATCACAAAAAAACTGTAAATTTTATTACAGTTTTGTTATGTATTACATTAATAGTTTAATATCTTTTTTCTTTAAGCCGGTATAGTTCATTACTTTACTAACACTTTCTCCAGCTTTTAACATTGCTTTAGCGATAGATTTTTCTCTTTCTTTAGCACCTTCTTTTCTAGCAGAATTTACTTCTTTCTTTTGTACTATCTCAGCATCATAAAACATTCCAAATTTATCATCTAATCCTAATTCTTTTAACTTATCCATAATTATCCTTCCTTCCTCTAAATCACCTACTATCTCTTCCATCTCTTCATAAGACTCTGCAGTTAGCATAGATAAGTAAGTTTCATATTTGTTAGTTCCATTATATCTTATTCCTTTGTAATTTAAAAGATATATATCTATAATATTTATATTTTTTAATACTTTTTCATATTTAGGATCTTGTAACTTATAATCTATTAAACCATTATCTTTCTTTCCGTCATTTCCTACTGTATTATTTAAATTTATTTGAGTTACATATCTTTCATCATAATCTTCTCCCGACAGATAACCATAACCTGCTAATCTTAAAGCATAGTATAGATTCTTTGTTAAAGTATATTCGTGGATAAATTGATTTAATTCTAAATTAATAAGTTGTTTGCCTTTCTCATAGATTAAATCTGCTCTATAATCTTTAACTTTATTACCAGTATTCATTTCTGCATCAACTAACTTATATTTCGTTAAATCAATACCAGTTTTAAATCTAATAATATCTTCATAGAACCAGCTATAACGTTTATCTTTAAGTAAAGCTTTAGCAGTTGTATCTGCTAATAAGGAAATAAATCTAGGAATTTTGTTCATAATGTTCCCTCCTCTCTGCAATTATATATAGCATAGTCTATAAACTAATGCAAAAAGGCAATTTTTAAAATTCAAAGAAAATAAGGCTTCAATTTACTATTTTCTCTAGACGAATTTTAAATATTCATATAAAAAATCACTTCAATTTACAAAATTCATAGTTTTTTCAAAAATTTTCAAAATCCTCCTTTCCCCATCTTTTATACAAGTCTCCCATCTATCTATAATGTATCATAATTGTTGGATTTAAGCAAGTCTTTTTTACTAATAATATACAAAAAAGAATGACTCAATAGAATCACTCTTGGGGGGGTAGCAATTGAAGAGTCAATTGCTTCATTCTATCTATGATAACACCTTATAACCGGACAGTTTTTGAAACGATATAAAAATGACCTAGAGTTTATCTAAGTCATTTTGTCTCTTAAAATTGA
>CALVIS010000033.1 GCA_944331805.1 uncultured Bacilli bacterium | reverse complement strand
AAAACAGTTCAGGCATAAAAATAGATAGAACTTGATAGTTCTACCTAATTTTTGTCATGTTCTATCTGAACTGTAACAGTAGAACTGTTAAACATATAAACCAGTTCTACTGTATTATATTAATTATTTATTTTACTTTGCTTTTTCTTCTTTAGATTCTAGTTTTTCTAGTACATCATTTACTACATCAATAGCTTTTAATCTTAACTCTTCTGAAGCTTTTTCTAAGACAGGTGTGCCTTTAGCAACAGCAAGATTAACTAGGTCTTGGCATTTTTTCTTTATTTCTTCTCCTTTTTTCTTAGCAATCTTTAAAGCTTTTTCTTTATCTAAATCTTCTAATTCAGCTTTAATCTCTTCTACTTTCTCTTCAAACATTGCTTTAACTTCTTCAGTATCTACTGATTTAATTTTAGCAACGACGTTATCTAACTTTTCTTTCAAGTCTTTTCTTGTCTCACTACCTTTTTTAGGTGCAAATAAAATTCCTAATCCTGCTCCAAGCACAGCTCCTGCTACAAATTTTCCAATTCCACTTTTTTTACTCATCAATATCTCCCTTTCCTTTCCTATTAAATATACTTGTTATAAAATTAACAATACTACCAACAACAGTATCAGTAACTAAAGTTAATTTATCACTAATAGTATCAACTAAGTTAAAGACACCATCTAGATTATCTAGTTTTTTCTTGGTATCATCTAAAATAGCATCAACTTTATTTAGTGTATCTAATGCTTTTAATGCTAGAACTATTAAAATAATTACTAATACTATTAATAGACTATCCAAAATCACCCCTAATAATTCCACTTTTTATTCTCCTTTCTTTTCATCATACATTGAGTCAATTAAATCAAATAGATTATCTTCAATGCTAGTATCATCATTTTTAGGTTCCTCTTCATCAAAATTCTTTAAATCTGTTCTTCTACCTGTCGCTTTTTCATGAGAAACATCTTTATAGTCAATGTTGTACTCTAATCCTAAATCACTATAGTATTCTTCAGCATCTCCCATAGTAACTTTAGCGACTGATGGAGTATTATCATCACTAATATCTAGAAGACTATCTTCTTCTTTAATAACAAAATCATCTGTTTCTTTTTCTTCTTTTGGGGCTTCTTTTTGTTTATTAGAAGTAAGCTCTTCTTCAAAGATATCATCACTATTGCCATAAGCCTTTTCTCTAACACTATCAACATCGATATTTTTTGACTTATAACTACTAGTTATTCTAACTTCTTTTTTTGTCACAATATCGTCTTTTTTGTAGTTTTGATCTAAAACACCATAAATTGGCGAAATAATTGGTGAAGGATGAAATGTTTTCTTTTCTTTTTGTCTAGAAGCACTTCCATATTCATGTATCTTTATTTCATTATCATTAAGAGAACCATAAAGATTTTTCTCTTCATGTTTTTTATCTCCTTGATATAAAGGCCTTGTCTCTTTAACTTCTTTTTTTACAGGCTTAGGTTTTTCTTCTTTCTTAGGTTCCATTTTAGGAACTGGTTTAGGTTCTTTCTTTTCTTCTAAATCGATAAAATCATCATCTAAAATAGCTTTAAATTTAAAATCTCTATTAGGAGTTTCAACCTTCGTCTCTTTCTTTTCTTCTTCTACAATTAAATCTTCCTTTGGTGTTTGTTTCTTAGGTTTATCTTCAACTATTATTTTTTTGGCAATTGGTTTTTCTTTCTTCTTTACTTCTTTTTTTTCTTCAACTTCTACATATTCTTCTTCAAAAAGAGCATTTTTTAATTTATCTAGTAGTTTCATGATTTTACTCCACCTTTCTTAGTTTTCTTCTATTTCTATTCTGTCTTCACTTGTATTATTATTACCATAACCTTCATAGATACCATATCTTTCTTCATATTCTAGATATGTATCTTTTGTAGCAGTACTACCTTTTGGTTTCATAACGTCATATGTATCTTCTTTATAATTTAGGACATTGTTACCTATAAGGCTCTCTAAAACTGTTCTGTTGAATTCTAGAGATTTTAAAATACTACTCATATTTATAATAGCACTTTTTATCTCATTCTCCTTAACAAATGCTTCAATTTTACCATAATTGTACATGTATTCTATAAAATATCTATCTGTATCTTCTATTTTTGTTATTTCTAAATAGCCTTTTTTCTTGTTATAGTTTAATTCTTTAGAAAAGTATGCTTTTTTATTTACTTTGTAATCTGCCTCTTCTTTGTTATAGTAACTAACAACATCAATATAGAAATAGTAGGTATTATTGTATTCATCTTTTAAACTAGCATTATATTCGTCTTTTTCAAGTAGTTTTAAGCCTTTAGGTATATAGTATTTATATCCTTCAAAGACATTATTAGATAGATTGGTATCATTTTCTAGCATAACATCTACTACTTCATCTATACTCATATTAGTTAAGTTAGTACACCCTGTTAGAGTTAAAATAGCAATTAATAATATAAATATTTTCTTTTTCAATATGCAACACCTACTCTTTTATAATTATAGCAAATAAATATTTAGTTTGTCACTTCTTTTGTGCAAAAAGATGATAGACATTTTTCCCTATTTTATTAAAACGCATCTCATATTCACTCATAATTATATCAGTATGGGTTTTATGATAGTCAAATGAGATATCACTTAAGGCATAGCCATTACTACTTAAAGTTTCAAGGGAATAGATAAATAAATCTTCATTATCAGTTTTCATTTCTATTCTTTTAGTATCTTTAAATAATGTATCATACTTATCTAAAAATATTTTACTAGTTAACCGTCTATTGTGCCATCTTGTCTTAGGCCATGGGTCTGAGAAGTTTAAATAGATTAAATCTATCTCTTTAGAAAATACTTTATCTATATCTAGAGCATTCATTCTAATTAGTTTTAAATTATCTAAGTCATCGGGTATTTTTTTTATCGCTTTTGCCATAACACTATCAAACTTTTCTATTCCTATATAATTAATATCTTTGTATTTAAGGGCATTTTCTAGAATAAATTTACCTTTACCCATACCTATTTCAATATAGATAGGATTATCATTATTAAATAGTTCTTTCCATTTTCCTTTATAGTCTTCAGGATTTTTAATTAAATATTTACAATTATTTAGTATTTCTTCTTTATCTTTAACATTTCTTAAACGCATAATAAACCTCCAAGTCATATAGCATATTTTATCATAAATAAATAATCTTTTGAATATAATATCTTGAAAGTGAGGAAAAATATATGAATCAAGGTATGCCTATGTGGCCAATGAATCCTAATATGAATCCTAATATGGGAGGTTGGCAAAACTCTAATAATATGAATCAAAGACTTAATAGTCTAGAAAATCAAGTTAATAGACTTGAAAGACAAATGAGAAGATTAGAAAATAGGGTTAATAGAATTGAATCATCTATGATTAGTCCAAGAAACTACGATAGTCAATCTACTGGTTATGGTAATAGTAATGATAAATATATGATGTAAAGAGCTTAGGCTCTTTTATTTTTTTTGTTAGAGAAAAAAATTTTGGGCATACTAAAATTGACAGTTATAGTTAAATAAATTATACTTTATATAGGAAGTGACCATATGGAATTAAGAGTTTTAGAAAAAAATGAATATGAAAAATTTGTAAAGACTAATCCTTATAAAAGCCATTTTTTACAGTCTTATGATTGGGGACAATTATCTAAGAAAGAAAGAGGTCTTACTCCTTATTATTTAGGACTTGATGATAATGGCAAAATTGTAGGGGCAACTTTACTTTTAAAGAAAAGTTTACCTTTAGGATTATGTTATTTGTATGCCCCAAGAGGTTATGTAATTAACTTTAACGATAAAAAAATACTTGATAAGTTTACAGAAGAGGTTGTAAAGTTTGCGAAAAGAAAAAAGGCAATTTACGTAAAGATTGACCCTGATATTATTTGGAAGAAGGAAAATTATAAAGGTGAAGTTAGCGAGGTTGAATCTAAAGATAAGAAGATTTATAATGAATTACTTAGATTAGGTTATAAACATATGGGCTTTACTAAGAATTTTGAGAGTGCACAACCTAGGTATACTTTTAGGATTGATTTAAATCAGTCTATGGAAGAGATAGAGAGTCATTTTTCAAAGACAACAAAACAAAGAATTGCCAAGTCTCTTAAGCTTAAGACGAAAGTAGAAATAGGAACAGAAAAGGATTTGCCTACTTTTTATCATTTAATGATGTTAACAGAGTCAAGGAAGGATTTTGTTTCTTATGGAATAGATTATTATAAGACTTTATATAGGCTATTTAATGAGGATAATAAAGCGACTTTGTTTTTGGGTAAAGTTAATATCAAAGATAGCTTAGAGGTATTAGAGAATGATTTAGATGAAGTTAATAAAAAGATAGATGAACTTCCTAAAGAGAATATGTCTAAGAGTGCAAAAAATAAGCTTAAGGAGTTTACAAGACAAAAAGAAAATCTTGAAAAAGAAGTAGAGAAATATAATAACTATTTAAAAGAATATGGAGAAGAAGTAACATTATCTGCCCATATGATAATAGAATATGGAGATAAAGCTTGGGTTTTATATGCAGGTAATCATAATATCTTAACAGAAACTTATGTTAATTATCATACTTATTATGAACATTTAAAATTCTGTAAAGATAGAGGATTAAAAATATATGATCAGTTTGGAACGATTGGGGATTTATCTAAAGATAATCCTAGACTTGGTCTACATGAGTTTAAAAAGAAATTCGGTGGGGACTATGTTGAATTTATGGGGGAATTTGACTATGTTGTTAAACCAATCTATTACTTTGCTTTTATAAAGTTAGTACCAATTTATAGAAATATGATTAAAAAAAGAAAGAAGAAGGAACTTAATGATGAAATTAAAAGAGATTAGTTTTGAAGAATTAAAGAACTTTGCTTTAACTACTGATGAAGCGACTTTTCATCAGACTAAGGGCTGGGCTAAATTAAAAGAACATAATGGATGGTGTCATTATGTTGTAGGTTTATATGATGAAGATGAGATAAAAGCGGCTGCTTTACTTCTTGCAAAGCGTGTACCTATTGTTAAGAAGTATATGTTTTATTCCCCTAGAGGATTTTTAATAGATTATCATAATTTTGATTTATTAAAAGAGTTTACAGAAGAAATTAAAAAGTTTGTTAAAAGTAAGGAAGGTATATTTGTTAAGATAGACCCTTATGTAATGTATAAGCAAAGAGATTTAAATGGTGATTTAGTTAAAGATGGTATAGATAATAGTGATACTGTTGATAATTTAAAGAAGTTAGGTTATAAACATTTTGGCTTTAACTTAATGCAAGATGCCTTACAACCTAGATGGATGCATACTATTACGGTTAAAGATAGAACTCTTGATGATGTTATGAAGGATATGGATTCTAAGACAAGACAGATTTTAAGAAAGAATGAAAGACTTGGTGTAAAGGTTAGAGAGATTACTAGAGATGAGTTACCTATATTTAAAGATATTATGCAACATACAGGAGAACGTCGGGAATTTATTGATAGACCTTTATCATATTATGAGAATATGTGGGATAGTTTACATGATGATGGTATTTTAAAAATCTTAATTGCCGAGATTGACTTTGATGAAGAGATAGAGAATACGAAAAAAGAGATAGAAGCTTTAGAAGAATCTATTAAAAAAAGAAAAAAACAATATGAAGATAAAAGTAAACCTATGAATGAGAAGAAATATCATAGTAAACAAGAATTTGAGAAAAGTGAAATTAAGAGACTACAAAAGAATATTGAAAAGACTAAAGATATGAAAGATGAGTATGGTAAAAAGCCAATACTTGGAGGAATTTTATTCTTAATTTATGGCAAGGAAGTATTATCACTTTATGGAGGTTCTAAAGCTGAACTTATGAGTTTTCAATCTGCTTATACTCTTCACTTTGCAGGAGTTAAGTATGCTATAGAACATGGCTATGATACATATAACTTCTATGGTATCACAGGTGACTTTAGTGAAAGTAATCCTTTACTTGGACTTTATCTATTTAAGAAGAGTTTTGGTGGTCAAGTAGTTGAATTAATTGGGGAATTTGACCTTATTATTAGTCCTTTCTTTTATCATGCTTATAAGATTAGTTATGCTCTTTATCATAAACTTAAAAATATTAAAAGATGACTGTGTTTTAGGTCATCTTTTAATATTTTTAAAACTCATCATTCATTAGAAAATCAAAGATATTTAGATGTTTTATACCATCCTTAGAATAATCTTTTTGGTCTAAAGAAATAATATATTTTTCATTATCATCATCTATACAGTCAAAAGCTCCAAATTCTCTTTTTATCGTTTCTTCTTTATCTAATTTATAACAAACTTGTATGTATTTAATTTTATTGTTTTTTACAACGATAAAGTCAATTTCGCCTTTTTTAGTCTTACCTATATAAACTTTATAATTCTTACCTATTAAATCATTATAGACAATGTTTTCTAAAGCGATAGAATAGTTTAAATCTGTTCCTGTTGTTTTAATTTGTTTAATTCCTAAATCAGTAGAATAATATTTATTTAAAGTTTTTAAAATTGTCTTTCCATGAATATCATATCTATTTACTTTATTCATAATAAATGTTGAAGTAAAGGCTTCTAGATAATTATAAAGAGTATCGTTTGCAATACTATGGTGTTCATGTTTTAAAAAATTAATGACATGGTCTCTTGAGAATTCTTTTCCTTCTGTATCTAGTATATATTGTAATAATTTGTTAAATGATGAAATATCTTTTATATTTAGTCTTTCTACAATATCTTTTAGAATAATAGAGTCATAAACACTTTCTAAATAGTTAATTTTATCATTATCATTTTTAAATAAAAATCTTTGTGGCAGGCTACCCCATTTGAAAATATCTAATAAAAGTTCTTCATATTTGTCTTTTTTAGTATTAGTTAGTTCTACTACTTCTTTAAATGACAAAGGATTAATTTTAAAACTAACATATCTTCCAGAAAGGTCTGTTGATAATTCTAATAAAGTCATTCTACTGTTTGAACCAGTTATAAATATACTATATTTATCTGTAATTCTAAGAGAATTAATGCCTTTTTCAAAATCTTCTACTTTTTGTATTTCATCTAAAAATACATAATACTTATTATTATTATTTACTGTTAATGATTCTATATAATTGTATAAATCCTTAGCTGTTTTAATAAAATCATATTTTAAAGATTCAAAGTTTATATAGATTATATTTTCTTCATTAACACCCTTATTTTTTATCTCATCTATTATTTGAGTTAAAATAACAGATTTACCACTTCTTCGCATACCATAAATTATTTTAATTAAGGAAGTAATATCATAAAAGTCTCTTATTTTAGATAGATATTTTTCTCTTATAAGCATAATTCATCACCTGTTTACATTATAATATAGATTTATATTTTTGTAAAGTTATTCCATTGTACTGGAATAACTTTTTTACTTTAAGTCGAATTTTATTTCACCTTTGCCATTAGATGAAGTAATTGTAGTGATAGCACCATTTATAATAGTCATTCTAGGAGAAACATGGCCTATATCTGTGTTAATTATGATAGGTATATTTAAATCCTTTAAAGATTCATAAATTGCTTCTTCATAAGAAATATCATAATAACTATTATAAATAAAACTTCTACCAAAAATAATTCCTTTAGTATATTTAAAATAACCATTATCTTTTAGTTTCCAAAGTGTTCTTGCTATAACTTCTCCTGTTAATTCACAAATATCTAAATACCAAATAATACCATCATCTTTATACTTTTCTATAAAATCTTTAGTTTTATCAAATCTAGTACCAAACAAATCGGCAATTATATCAAGACATCCTCCTATTATTCTTCCTTTTATGTTAATAGCATCTTCATTGTTTAAATTTCTCCAATAGACTTTTTCAGTAAGTTCATATGGTTCTTTTCCTGTTATATAATCTTTAAACCCTTTTTCATACTTAGAAAAACTTGTTTGTTCTATGATATTACCCTTTAATATTTCTAAATTATTCTCTAATGATTTATGCCAAGGCTCCATTCCAAAGCATCCAAAATTATCAGTATAAAGTGTTGCAATATCTAAGTTAGTTGTAATTGTAAATAATAGTCCTGTTGGGTCAGAATTTCCTTGTAACCATTTAGGATTATCTTTAATAACATTAAAGTTTACCTTACTTAGCATTTCGACTAAAAAGTCTCCGCCACTCGTGCATATAATCGCTTTAACATCTTTATCTTCATAAAGTTCTTCTAGTTCTCTTGCTCTTTCTTTACTAGTACTACTTCTGCCTTTGATACTACATCTAACATTAGGTGTTTCTTTTATATTGAAGCCACGACTATTAAAGTTTTTAATGGCATTATCTAATCTTTTAAGTTTAACTTCATCAGTAATTCCATCTGAAGGTGCAGTTACACCGATAGTATCTTTTTCTTTTAGAAATTCTGGATAAATCATAAGTCCTCCTCTTTCCATGGCATTATTGTTAACTTAGGCCAGTTCTTTTTCCATTTATTTACTTTTCTTATATAATCCTCTTCTGTAAAGTCTATTTTTACTGGTCTTATTATCATATTAAATAAATCATTAAGGCCATAGGAAGCATCTACTATTAAGTTATTATCTTCTAGTCTTACTCCAATACATGTTATAGTTGTTCCCCATCTTGCAATAGCATCTTCTAAACTTGTATATGGTTTTCTACTAGCATTATATTTTTTATTGTACCAAAGATGGACTCTCGCTTCATTTTTTATATCAATATCTATATCTAAGTCTTTTAAAATGTTTTTAACATATTTAATTATATAATCTTCCTTTTCATAAGAAGTATCTTCATCATAATAAACAATATCATAATCATTTATATTTGCATCTATTCTAAAACCATGAAGATAGTTAAAGACAGTCTGGTTAATACATCCTGCTCCTACATAATAGTTTTTTAAATTAGATTTTTCTAAACGTTTTAATACTTCTTTTAAAGTTTCATTTTTATATAGTATTTCTTCTAATTCCTTTAATTGTTTATTTAAATTTTTACTTTCCATAGTACTCCTTAATGTCTTATCTTATGAATTAATTTTATTAAGTAATAGATAGGTGATGTCTTTATTTCGAATTCACCAATTAACTCTTCTATATAGCCATTGAAACCTGTTTTAAATTCATAGATACCATAGTCTTTATCATTTTTATCATCAAAAGTATTAGGTATTCCATAGAAATTATATCTGTCATATCCATTATCAATAGCATATTTAATCATTTCCCACTGTATTAAGTACTGTGAATTATAAGATAAGAATTCTTCATAGTTACCACTAGATAAATATACTACTTCTGGTTTAGTCATTATAAACATAGAACCTGATAGAGTTATAACATCTCCATACTTTTCTTTTTCATTCTTAGCTAGTTCTATCTTCTTATTCAAACCATTAATAGTTTCATCTAAGGCTTTTCTTTTACCATCATTATTTTTGTTATCACTAAGTTTATTTTTCTTATCAATATTACTTTCTAATTCATTTTCTAGCATTTTAATATATTTAGATAAATCTAGTTTAGTTATTAAATACTTTATTTCATTTTTCTTACTAAATAAATCATACATATTTTGATAATAGTTTATACTTCTAATATCAAAACCTTTTCTTGAACCAGTACTTTGCATTATTTTATAAAATTCATCTAAGTTGTCTTTTTTTAGTTCTACTATCTTTACCCCATTTTTAATATTTTTTCTAATTAAGTTTCTAGTATTAGGTTTCATATTTTTCATTATTTCATCTTCTGTTTTATCTTTGGTGTTTAGAGCATACATAAAGGTTACTTGTTCTCTATCTTCATAAGGAACACTAGTAAAGCCTGTATTTATAATAGCATTTACAATATTAGTATTATCATAACCATCTTTAATTATTTCTCCTTTACCATTACGTTCTTTGTAAGGTACATAAGGATCTATTCTTAGAACATAGCCTTGATGTCTTTTGACGAAATCTGTTAGTTGGTTTAAAAATTCTTTTAGTGTTTTTTCATCATTATAATCTACTAAAGGTCCGCGTGGGGCATAAAATTCGTACTTATTGAAGTGTCTTTTCTTACCTACTAGAAGAGTCACTCCAACTAGTTTATCATTATCATATAATCCTAAGTAGTAGGTTGTCCAGCCATTTAATTCTCTTAGTTTACCTACTTCTTCTGTTTGCATGAAAGTCCTGTAGGGACTCTTTTTAGCATAACTTTCAAATGTCTTTACATCTATTTCTTTTAAAGTCATTTTATTTCCTCCTAAACTTACTAGTTATCTTATTTATTAGTTTACTCCCAAATACTTCTTCTATTAAATTAAATTTATGAGCGACAATGAAATATACTACTACACCAACAATGGCATAGATGGCGATAATTGGAATATTTAATAATCTTGATGATGTGTAGATTGGTATGAATAGTTTTAATATGAAAAGTACTGCTAACATAGCGATATCCGCTAGTATTATTTTACCTAATAGTTTTACTGTTGGCATGTAACTTACACCACATTTTCTTCTTAAGAAGATTAAACATAAAATTATACCTACAGCATAACCAAGGATTGTGGCAGTTATTGAACCATAGACAGGAACAAAGCCTAAATTATTGAAAAGATTTATTAGAGGAACATTTAATGCATATTTAATTATTACTCCTACTACTAAAGATATTAGGACTTCTTTATAGTATTTTAAGACTTGAACAATTGATACTAAAGCCGTATATGTTGATATTGTTAAAGCGACAAAGACAAAGTATCTAATTATAACGGCTCCATATTCACTATTGTTACCATAGAATACTTCCCAAACTGGGTCTGCTAAGAAAGATAATCCTAAAGTCATAGGAACTGATATGAATAGTAAGACTTGAAGTGTTTGATTTATTTTATGATGAATGTCTTTTTTATCTTTTTTAACAGATGCTGATGTAAGATTTGGAATTAAACTTACTATGATACCTGTTGAAATAGAGACAATTATCATATTAATTTTATTACCCCAAGTAGAGATTACACTCATAATGTTTTCAGCTTGAGTGGTAGTATAACCAATATCATTTACCATTGTTTTAACAATAGTTGTCATATCAATAAAGTCATAACATGATTTAAAAACATCTATCATTATAAAAGGTAGGGCATACCATAATATCTTTTTTAATATTTCTTTAGTTTTAATTACCGGTTCATCTACATCTAGAGCTTTTTCATGTAGTTGTTTTTTATTCTTTTTTACTTTATCTAATAGATAGAAGTAAGCGAATATCGCTCCTGCTGTTGCACCAAATACGGCAACTCCTACTCCTGTTTGTAAAGATAAGTTAAAGACATTAATAGCGAAGAAACTACCTGCTACTATAATAATTACTCTTACTAATTGTTCTAATACTTGACTAATAGATGGAGGCGTTATAAATTTATGTCCTTCTAAATAACCTCTATAAATACTAAGTGTTGGTACAATAAGTATTGCAGTTGCAATTACTCTTACTACCATTGTTACATCTTCTAGTGTATTACCACCTTCTAAATCTCCAAGAATCGCTTTGGCAATATCAGGAGCGAAGATAAAGAGAATTATAAAGATAGTAATTCCCATAATAATGGCAAGACGTCTACCTAATTTAAAAGCTTTCTCTTTAGCATTATAATAACCTAAGGTCTGATACTCACTAATTATTTTACTAATGGCATTAGGAATACCTGCACAGGATAAAGATTGAAATAAATTATAGATTGTATAGGCATAACCATATAAGGCTCCTCCCTGTCCTCCTATAATAGCATAAAATGGTATTACATAAAGCATACCTAATATTTTACTACCTACTATACCAAGTGTAGCAATAAAGGCTCCATTTAAAAAGGAATTTTGTTTTAATTCTTTATTTTTCTTTGTCTTTGTTTTTGCCATTTTACGTCCTCCAATTTCTTTAAATATAATACCATATTATTGAAAAGTTTTAAAGTAACTTGTATAATTAAAGAAGATTGAGGTGATTTAATGGAACTTAGAGAATTAACGAAAAGAGAGTTTGACAATTATGCTCTTAATCACCCCTTAGGTAGTTTTCAACAGACAAGCTTTTGGGGGAGATTTATGGAAGGAGATATATTTCATGCTTATTATGTGGGAGGATTTGTTAAGGAGAAAATTGTAGGAGCAAGTTTACTTCTTTCTTATGAAAGAAAAAAAGAGGTGCGAATTTTCTATGCACCACGTGGTTTTTTAATTGATTATAAGAATGAAGAATTATTAAAAGAGTTCACAGAAGAAGTTAAAAAGTTTATAGTTGAAAAGCATGGTGTATTCTTAAAAATAGATCCTTATATACTAGTAAGAGATAGAGATAGTGAAGGTAATATAATAGACGGTGGAGTTTATAATGACTTTGTAGAAGTTAATTTAGAGCATGCTAACTTTATTAAAGTAGATGATAGAATACAACCTAAATGGCTTAGTAGAATTAATTTAAAAGATAAAACTATTGATGATATTTTTAATAATTTTAGTTCTAAAGCAAGACAGACTGTTAGAAGAAATGAAAGACTTGGATTTAAAGTACGTGATTTTGATTTTAACGATATAGATAACTTTATAGATATTATAAATAAAGAAAGTAAAAAATATCGTACTATTGTCCCTACTAAAACTTTCTATGAAGACTTAAAACAGACTTTTGATGGTAATATTAAGTTTATAGAAGTTTATTTTAAGAAAGATGAAGTTATTAGCAATATTGATAAGATGATTATTGATGTTAATAAGGAAAAGGAAGTTAGAATAAATAATTACCATAACTCAAAGATGACTGCAGAATATTTTATTGATAAAGAACTTGAAGATGAAGAAGAGATTAAAAGACTAGATAATTTAAAAGATTATTTTTCTAAATGTAGTGATGATGTTAGTATGGGTATTTATATGTTTATAACTATAGGTAATGAAGTTGTGGCATTAAATGGAGGAATTGTAGATGAGTATAATAAGTTAGATGCTTCTTATACACTTCATTATGAGATGATTAAGTATGCAATAGATAATGGTTATAAGTATTATAATTTATATGAAATTGGGGATATTACTGATGATAATAACAAACTAAAGAATTCATACAACTATAAAAAGAACTTTGGGGGAGAAGTTGTTGAATTAGTTGGGGAGTATGATTTAGTAATTAATCCTAAATATACCAATATGGCAAGAAAATACTTTCCAGAATATTTAGGAGTTAAGACTATATTTAAGTAAATTCATATCTGATACTTTGACATCAATATAAAAGTATGGTATTATGTATTTAGCAAAGAGATTTGCATAAAATAAAAATGAATACATCTATTAGAATAGATGCTTTCATAGAATGGTTTATAAGCATCTAATTCCCAAAGGAATTAGATGTCTTATTTATATGAGTAGATAAATAAGTGAGATGATTATGAATAACAAGATAAGGATAATAACAAAGTAAGCTATTTCTCTTTTTGTCATACACTCTTTCTCCTTTCTATAAGATTATAAATGTTATAGAAAGCATCTAATTCCAAATAAATGTATTCATATATAGTATAGCATTAAACCCGTATCTTTCATAGTACGGGTTTTCGTAAATATATTATTTGTAACATTACATTCTAAATAAATAATCTGTTAAAGCATCATAACATTCGTCTCTTTCAACTAACTCATTATTTTCTCTCATTTCATTTAATGTGGATATATTTACAAATTTAATAGCTTGTACTTCCTCTTTTTGAAATCTAATATTATTTTCATTTATACCTATTTGTCTTAATATAAAGAAGTCATAAAATTGATTTTCAATAAAATTCTCTGAAAAAACTTGTTGTTTTCTAAAAGAGAACATAAAACGAAAATCTTTTACTTCAATATTATATCCTAAACAAACAGTTACCTCTTCACTAATTTCTCTATTTGCAGCTTGTAAAGAGTCTTGTCCTACTGAAAGATGCCCTGCTACTGATATATCCCACATATTAGCATTTTTTTCTTTGTTTGCACTTCTTTGTTGAATTAAAATTTCATTCTTTTCATTTATAATAGCTACGACAATAGCTCTATGCCATAAACCTTGTTTATGGACTTCACTACGTGGTAAAACTTTCCCTGTTTTTATACCATTCTCATTTAATACATCAATTAATTCTTCTTTCATATTATAATTAGCTCCTTAACATAGATTACTATTATAGTATAACATAAAAGAAGTTAATTTAATAATAAATTATCATAGCAGAAAAACAATATATCTGCTCTTCTCCACTAGGAAAAGAACTAACGGCATACTTAATATCTACAACTTCTCCATCTAAATCTCCTAAAAACTCATTCATTGCTTTTTGTAAATCACTCTCATCTTCATAATCAAATATCTTTACTTTCATATAGTCACAGCCTTTCTACTATATTTTAAAACACTTTATCCACAAAAATTGTGGAAAAAGCAAAGAGAATTATCTTTTTCCTCTTTGCTTGTCTATACCTATTTTACAACTATATTTACTATTTTACCTTTAATAACTATTATCTTAACAATTTCTTTACCTTCAGTGAATCTCTTTACATTTTCTTGATCTAAAGCTTTTTCTTTAACTACTTCTTCACTATCATTAACATTTATTGTTATAGTAGCACGTACTTTACCATTTACTTGTACTGCTATTTCTTTTTCTGTTTCTACAAGTTTAGATTCATCATATGTAGGCCATTTTTCATAGCATAATGGTTCATATCCTAAAGATTCATTTAACTCTTCTGTAATATGAGG
>CALVIS010000032.1 GCA_944331805.1 uncultured Bacilli bacterium | reverse complement strand
AAAGATATTCCTTTCTAAATTCACTCTCGACACTATTATTATATCACTATCCCTCAAATTCTACAACATAGCGTAAAGTTTTAAAAGAAATAGAAAAGAATCACTAATATTTTATTTGGTCTTAAACTAAATTATTAGTTTTTCTATATATCTTATCCCTTTCAAACATAACTTTCTCTTTATCTTCTAAAGTATCCTTTAATACATCAAAATAAGGTTTAGAACTATCACAACTAAGGTAACTGTATAAAAGATTAAATATCTCTTTGTTGTCTTTAAATAGGCTAAATAGACTATTAACATCCGTAGATCTATCTTTTATTACTTCTTCAAAGTTAATTCCATAAATGATTGAGAGATTTGTTAAAGCTTGTTTTATCTTATCAGTATTATAACTTGTGCTAAGTATTCTACCATTTAATGTTAATTCATAATGACTTTCTGTTTTCCTAGGACTTCTTTTAGT
Organism: uncultured Bacilli bacterium; assembly: GCA_944331805.1. Taxonomy (GTDB): domain Bacteria; phylum Bacillota_I; class Bacilli_A; order RF39; family UBA660; genus Onthousia. The sequence goes on along the minus strand of CALVIS010000032.1, from coordinate 15,548 downwards.
AGCAGAGTCAAAATCTATTAAGTGACCTCCATCTTTATCAATAAGACTATTAGATAAAGCGATATCATTTAGAAAGAAACCTTTATTATGTAATTATTTTAACTGTATAGTACAATCAGTAGATGCTTTTAATCTTTCACTATGTGTAAACATATCTCTATTAATAATATAATCAAAAGTATGAGAATGAGGATAATAAGGCATGATAAAGCCTTGTAACTTATTATCGACTTTATATTCATCAATAGGATATCCACTACCTTCAATTTTCTTATCACCAATTAATTCTCTTATAGTAGATTCTTTTTCTTTAGTTAAATTATTTATTACTTTAATAACTGTTCCATCAGTAAGAGTTTTGTGAGTAGCAAGATAACCAAAGGCTCCTTCCATATTAGGTAGTTTCTTAATAAAACAAGATTCTCTAAAACTTATATTCATAGTGTACCCCTTTCTAAAAGTACTATATAAAATACCACAAAATTAAAGAAAAATCAAGGTTATGCTTTTCTTAAGAGGGATTTTACTGTATAATAAGGCTTAGAAAGAAAGGGATTAAAATGATTAGTAAACCAAAAGGAACAGTTGATTTAACTGATAAGAAAGCAAGAACATGGAAATATGTAGAAGAAGTAATTGATTCTGTAATGGAAAAATACAACTATAATTATATTAGAACTCCTATCTTTGAATCAACAGAGTTATTTCATAGAGGAATAGGAGACTCTACTGATATAGTTACTAAAGAAACATATGACTTTAAAGATAGAGGAGATAGAAATATTACACTAAGACCAGAAGGAACAGCAGGAGTAGTTAGAAGCTATATAGAAAATAAAATGTATGGTACTCATAACTTACCTGTTAAAGTTTATTATAATGGAACAATGTATCGTTATGAAAGACCACAAAAGGGAAGATACAGGGAACTTAGTCAATATGGAGTAGAGGTAATGGGTAGTAGTGATCCTATGATGGATGCTGAAGTTATCTCCCTTGCTTACAATATCAATAAAATGTTAGGACTAACAGATACTGTAGTACATATTAATAGCATAGGAGATAAAGAGTCTCGTGATAAATATAGAGAAGCCTTAAAAGACTATTTTAAGCCTCATTTAGACGATTTATGTGATGATTGTAAGGAAAGGTTTGATAAGAATCCTTTAAGGATTATAGACTGTAAAGTAGATAGTAATAAAGACTACTTTAAAGATGCTCCTAATATATTAGATTATCTAAATAAAGAAAGTAAGGAACACTTTGATAAAGTGTGTGAATATCTTGACTTATTAGAAGTTAAATATGAAATAGACCCTAAGATAGTAAGAGGCCTTGACTATTATAATCATACTGTTTTTGAATTAATGACTGAAAATAATAACCTTGCTCTAGGTGGTGGAGGAAGATATGATAACTTAGTTAGTATGCTAGGTGGACCAGAAACACCATGTGTAGGTTATGCAGTTGGACTTGATAGATTAGTTGAAGAGATAATAGAAAGAGACATAGAAAATATAAGAGATGATATAGATGCTTTCATTATGTATGTCAATGAAGATGAAAAGAAAAATGCTATCTACCTTGCAAATGAGTTAAGAATGTCAGGCTTTGTAGTAGAAACAGAATATACTGGAAGAAGTTTAAAGAGTCAGTTTAAAAGAGCAGATTACTTTAATAGTAAATATCTAATACTACTAAACAGTAATGATTTAAATGAAGGTTTAATTACTATTAAAAATAATAAAACAAAAGAAGAAGAAAAGATTATGATGGAATATATTATCTACTACTTTGATGAACATATAAGTGATGATAATCTACCTATAGATGAAGATTTTCATAATCATGATGAAGGATGTGACTGTGATGAATAAGATATATTTCAAAGACTTAGAAAATTATTTTGATAAAGAAATAGAACTTAGTGGTTTTGTTGAAAATATTAGAAATATTAAATGGGTACAGTTTTTAGTATTAAGAGACTCTACTGATAAGGTTCAAGTAACTATTGAGAAAAGTGATGAAAATAATGCTGAGATGGTAGAGTTAGTTAATAACTTAACAGTTGAATCTACTATTAAAGTAACAGGTACCCTAAAGAAAAATGAAAATGTTAGATTAAGAGGAATGGAGTTTATTCCTACTAAAATAGAAGTTACTAGTAAAAGTGATACTGAACTTCCTATTAATATTCATGATAAAGATGCTCAATTGCTTGATCAAAGACTTGATTATCGTTGGTTAGACCTTAGAAATGAATATAACTTTAATATCTTTAAGATCCAAAGTGATATGGTTAAATTTATGAGAGAATTTATGTATTCTCGTGATTTTACAGAAATACATACACCTAAGTTAATAGGAGCGGCAAGTGAGAGTGGGGCGGATGTCTTTGAAGTAAAATACTTTGATAGAAAAGCTTATCTTGCTCAGTCACCTCAATTTTATAAACAAATGGCTATCGCAAGTGGTTATGATAAAGTATTTGAAGTAGCACCAGTTTTCCGTGCTGAAAACTCTAATACTTCAAGACACACTACAGAGTTTACTGGTTTTGATGTAGAATTTGCCTATATTGATTCTTACCATGATGTTATGGACTTTGAAGAAGAACTATTAACTTATACATTAGAGAAGTTAAATGAAAAGTATGGAGAATTAGTTAAAAATCTTTATGGTAAAGAGATAGTTGTTCCTAAAGAGAAGTTCCCAAGAGTAAAATTAGCAGATTTATATGATGAACTTGAAAAAAGATATGACTATAAAGTAGATGAATCTGAGAAAAATGATTTAACTACTGAAGCAGAGAGATTAAGTTATCGTTATGCTATGGATGAGTTTAACTCTGAGTTTATCTTTGTTACAGACTATCCTAAAGAAAAAAGAGCTTTCTATCATATGAGAAAAGATGGTATTCCTGAAGGTTATGACTTAATCTATCGTGGTGTTGAAATAACTACAGGAGCAGAACGTGAGCATAGATATGATGTTTTAGTTAAACAAGCGAAAGAAAAAGGTTTAGATAAAGATGTAGAGTTCTATCTAGAATTCTTCAAATATGGATGCCCTCCTCATGGTGGTTTTGGCCTAGGAGTAGATAGACTTACTATGTTAGTATTAGGACTACCTAGTGTTAAAGAGTCAATGTTAATATTCAGAGGACCTAATAGATTAAATCCATAAGATGTGTAAATTTACATGTCTTTTTTTCCTTTTTTATAGAATAATTTTTCATCTTCCCTTATACTCTAAGTAAGAAAGGAAACTAAGCTTATGGAAAATATAAGAAGAGTAGGGATGTTATTTATTGCCTTAATAACTCTCATAATAGTAGCATCCATAATATTTATAGTTAATATTAATCTAAAAGATGAAAGCAGTGAGACATTTAATGAAGATAGTAGTAGTCTTTCTACTAAAGAAGTAGCATCCCTATTAGAATTAGTTGATATTTATGATAGTTATATAATTACTTTTGATGGTACTAAAGACTTAGATACCTTAACTGATAAAGAGAAGATTAACTTTATAGATAGATTACCTATTGAGGAAAAAAATGCCCTTGATTTAGATTTTAATACAGGTGTTAGTTTAGATAAAGTAAAAAGAGTCTTAAAGAAATATTTGGGTCCTAATACTACTTTTAATCCAGTAAATTCTACTTGCTTTTTAGATGATGGAGATTATCTAATCTATGATAGTAATACTAATATGTATAAAGCAGATAATGATTATCATGCTCATAGCGGCTATACTCCTTTATCTATAGAAAATTATTATGTAGAAGGAGAAAGAAGAGTAGAAGGAGATAAATTAATCTATTCTATAACCTTAAAGAAAGCTTTCTCTTATCCAAATACTTCATCTTATTTTGGTAGTTATACTGACTTAGTAAATAATAAAAACTTAGTAGTAGACTTATATGAAGAAGATAATGATTATGAAGATAGTGATATTAATAATTTAATAGAACCATATAAAGATGAATTAACTAGTTATACTTATATCTTTGAAACAAAAGATAGTATAGATAATAGTTACTTAATAGAACTTGCAAATCTTAATAGGGGGAGCGAATTTTAAAAGACCTTAACTCTTTTTAGTTAAAGTCTTTTCTTTTGTATAACCATCACTATAATCTATCGCTTCTTCATACTTTTCTATTGTCTTATCATAACTTTCATCAGTAATATTTTCTCTATATTTTAAAAAATCTTCTTCATACTCTTTAACTGTTTGATAATGGGCACTAAACTGCTGTATATTTTCTTTAATAAAGTTATCTTTAGTTATATTAAGACCATTTCTTAAATCATTAACTAAAATAATACCATTATTGATAAGAGAATTATAAATAATTAAGTTACCGATAACATGATCTTTAGCATTTTTAAACTCTTCTTCTAAATAAGTTATATTTCTATAAGAAGATTCTAAGAATTTGTTTTGTTCTTTTTCATTTAAATCTCTTTCAAGTGATACCTTTAATAGTTTAAAGAATGTACTATTATCTTTTAATACTTTTCTTTCTTTAATAAGTTCTAACATAAATAATCCCCCATTTCTAATAGAACCTATTATACCACGTAATAATTTGAAGTCAAAAAGTATTTACTAAGAGAGCTTGTTGTGATACAATATAGATGTATTAAATGAAAGAGATTTCATATAATATAAAAGTAAGTTATATAACTTACATATATGAAAATGTTTCTCGCTTCTGGGTGGCTGGCGAGTAATAAATAATCCCAGTCGACAATGTTTCTCGCTTCTGGGTGGCTAGCGAGTAATAAGTAATCCCAGTTGAAAATAATTAGAAAGTTCTATCAAATGATAGAATTTTCTTTTTAAATTTATCAAAAAAAACATTGACAAACATATCTTCTGAATAGTACACTTAAGTTACAATTTGTATATTTTTTTGGGGGTGTATAACCATGAAAATAAAAACTGGCTATTTATATCATATTAAAAATGAATTTTTTGATATCGTTGATGATGATAATTTGATGACTAATCATGAACGAGGAAAGAAAAGACCAACTTATTTTACTATTAAAGATAAAGATATATTATGATTTATACCTCTATCTAGTAAGGTAGATAAATGCAAAAAGATAGTAGATAAGAAGACGGAAAAATATGGCTTTTGTAATACGATTTTAATTGATAAAGTATTTGATAAAGAAAGTGTTATTTTATTACAAAATGCTTTTCCTACATTAGAAAAATACATAGATCATGTCCATACAGTAGATGGAAAACCTGCGAAAGTTCCAGAAACTTTAGAGAAAATAATTGTAAAGAATTTTAAGAATCTATTGAAATTAAAAGATAAAGGTATAAATTTATTCTTTGCCGACATAGATAAGATTAAAGAACAAATGTTAAAAGAACTTAATAGTGAAACTATTAGTTCAAAATAATTTAAGTTTATTTTGAAAAAATATTTATATAAATAAACTATTATGATACAATATAGATGTATTAAATGAAAAGAAATTTTATATGTTATTGGAGTAATACACATATGAAAATGTCTCTCGCTTCTGGGTGGCTGGCGAGTAATAAGTAATCCCAGTCGACAATGTTTCTCGCTCCCGGATGGCTAGCGAGTAATAAATTATTCCGGATGAAAATGTTTTGGAAAGTTCTATCAATTGATAGAATTTTCTTTATTGTTGTGTTAAAATAATTGATAGATTGGTAAGAGGAGGGATATCATGAATAATCAAGATATTATTAATGAAGTTAGAAGAAAAAATGATATTGTTGATGTTATTGGTGAGAAGATTCCTCTTGAAAAACGTGGTAAAAACTACTTTGGAGTATGTCCCTTTCATGATGATACTAATCCTTCTATGAGTGTATCAAGAGAAAAACAAATATATACTTGTTTCTCTTGTCATGCAACAGGGAATGTCTTTACCTTTTTAATGAACTATGAACATAAAGAATTTAATCAAGTCTTAAGTGATTTGGCAGGTAGAGTGGGAATTACTTTAAGCGGCTTTAAAACTAAAAAAATATCTACTAAGTATGATGAATGGTATAAGATATATGATCTTGCTAATAAATATTATCAAAATAATCTACTTACTAAAGAAGGAGAAAGTGCAAGGGAATATCTAAAAAATAGAAGTATTGATGATGAGACCGTTAAAGAGTTTGAGATAGGATACTCTTTAAGAAATAGAGATGATCTAACTAAGCTATTAACTGCAAAAGGACATTCTATTGATTTACTTAATAAAATAGGACTTAGTAATGAAGACCATGATATATATAATTCCCGTCTAATGTTTCCTTTACATGATTTAAATGGTAAAGTAATAGGTTTTAGTGGTCGTATTATAACTAGTGGTAAACAAAATAAGTATCTTAATACTAAAGAGACAGAACTATTTAAAAAAGGTAAACTTCTTTATCACTATCACATTGCAAGAGAAGAAGCTCGTGTTAAAAAGTCTGTTATAATAATGGAAGGCTTTATGGATATAATAAGAGCGAGTACTGTAGGCATTAAAAATACCGTCGCTACTATGGGTACTGCCTTAACACGTGACCATATTAAAGAAATAAAAAGACTATCTAATAACATTATCCTTTGTTTTGATGGAGATGATGCTGGAGTAAAGGCGACTATTGCATCCGGTGAACTATTCAAAAGTGAAGGTATAGAAGTTAAAGTAATATCTTTACCAGGAGAGGATGATCCTGATACTTATATCTTAAAAAATGGTAAAGATGCTTTTGATACCTTAATAAACAATGCAATTTATTATAGTGACTTTAAGATTAAGAACTTATCTCGTAATCGTAACTTTGCAAGTAGTGAAGAGAAAGCTAACTATATTCATGAAGTATTAGAAGAAGCTTCTAAGATAAATGATTCTATTAGAACAGAAATTATACTAAAAGACCTTGCAAAAAAGTTTGAAATAGGGTATAATACCCTAGAAAAAAGTTTTAAGGAGTTAGTTAATACTAAAGAAATAAAAAAAGAAGTTATTACTACTCCAAAAACTATACAACATAAGAAGAAAGATAAGTATCAAAAAGCAAGCCTCAATATTATATATTATATGTTAAATAAGCAAGATATAATTGATATGGTAGAGGATGAACACTTAGTGTTTCCTACCGAAGCTTTAAGAGCATTAGAAAGTGAAATTGTTTATTTTTATCATAAGTATGGGTTTATTAATGAAGCAGACTTTTATACTTACTTAACACCTAAAGGGGAGTTACTTAATCTCTTAAATGAAGTATTAGAAATGGATTTAAAGACTACTGTTACTAAAGATGAACTTTTTGATTATTTTAAAGTAATAAGAGAATATAACTTAAAAAGAACAATTAATAATCTAGAAGAGAAAATTAAGAATGAAACAGATCCAGTAATCCAAGTAAAATACGCTGAAGAGATTAGAAAGCTAAGAATAGGGGAGAGTTAAAATGGTAGAAGAAATTAAAACAATGGAACAAAGAAAAGAGAAACTTATTAAATTAGGTAAAGAGCAAGGCTATATTACTTATGAACAACTTGCAAACGAACTTAAAGGACTTGAAGTAGATAGTGATAGTCTTGATGATTTATATAATGCTTTAGTTGCAGAAGGCATTGATGTTGTTTCAGAAGATGGTACTGATGATGCTAGTGGAGAAGAAATTACTGAACATACTAAATCTGAAGACTTGACAATGTCTAAAGATATTAAAATAAATGATCCTGTTAGAATGTATTTAAAAGAAATAGGTAGAATACCTCTATTAAATAGTGATGAAGAATTTGAATATGCAGAGCGTGCTGTTGAAGGTGATGAAGAAGCGAAAAGAATACTTGCAGAATCTAACCTTCGTTTAGTTGTTTCTATCGCTAAACGTTATGTAGGTAGAGGTATGTTATTCCTTGATTTAATTCAAGAAGGAAATATTGGTTTGATGAAAGCAGTAGAGAAGTTTGATCCAACTAAAGGATATAAATTCTCTACATATGCAACATGGTGGATAAGACAAGCGATAACTAGAGCGATAGCAGATCAAGCAAGAACTATTAGAGTACCAGTTCATATGGTAGAGACAATCAATAAATTAGCAAGAGTTCAAAGACAACTTACGCAAGAATTAAATAGAGAACCAACTGATGATGAGATTGCAGCTAAACTTGAAATGCCTGTAGAAAAGGTACGTGAAGTATATAAAATTAGTCAAGATCCTGTCGCTTTAGAAACACCTATTGGTGAGGAAGATGATTCTCATCTAGGAGACTTTATTAAAGATGATAGAATGATAGGACCAGAAGAATATACAACAGAAGAAATGCTTAAAGAGGAACTTGCTAGTGTTCTTTTAACATTAACAGATAGAGAAGAGAAAGTATTAAGACTTAGATTTGGCCTTGATGATGGACAGTGTAGAACTTTAGAAGAAGTAGGACAAATATTTGGTGTTACAAGAGAGCGTATTAGACAAATAGAAGCGAAAGCTTTAAGAAAATTAAGACATCCATCAAGATCAAGAAAATTAAAGGATTTCTTAACAGACTAGTGAAAATAAATAATAGGTTAAAAACTATAGGGGATTTAGTTCCCCTTTCTTCATATCCCTTAGATATCGGATGTGATCATGCTCTTTTGTCCATTTATTTAGTAAAAGAAAGAGGTCTTAGTAAAGCAGTTGCAAGCGATAATAAAAGTGGCCCTTTAAAGAAAGCTAGAGAGAATGTTAAATTCTATAAAGTATCTGATAAAGTAGAATTAATTAAATCTGAAGGCTTAGATTCTTATAAAGAAGGAATAGACACTATAACCATATCAGGTATGGGAGGCCTTAATATTAATAAAATATTAGATGATAATAGAAAATATTTAAAAAATATTAATACTTTAATACTTTCTCCTAATAATTATTCACTTGCTGTTAAAAGAAAATTAATAAAATTAGGTTATCATGTAGACAATGAAGTTTTAGTTAAAGAACATAACATAATATATGAAATATTTGTTTTTAAGAAAGGGAGAAAATATTACTCTTATAAAAAATTATTTTTAGGACCTACATTAATGTTTAAAAATGATGATCTCACTAAAGAATATTATAATAGTTTATTAATTAAAAAAAAGGCTTTACTTAATGCTTTACCTAAATCATTTAGTAGTAAAATAAGACTAACTAAAAAAGAAATAAAGTACTTAGAAGAGATTTTAAATAATAGTATATAACTTTATTTCTTTTCTTTTTTATTTATACCTATAATTGAACCTATACTAGTTGTTAATAGTATAATAAAACTATAGATAAATGTCCTAATATTAAAAGCGTTATTTGTTAGTATTTTTATAATAATCATAATAAGTAAAAATATAGTGCCTAGTTTTAGTCCTTCAACTATTCCATATTTTAGTGAGGATTTACCGAGAAAAAAAGCATTAACGAATAAAGTTGCTAAAACAATAATCATTTTTAAAATATTATAAATATTATTATTAATAATATCAAAATAATATAATGTATTTAATAATAATCCTAAAATAATAATACTAACAAATGTAATTAATAAATATTTCCCTAGTTTTTTTAAATAATTCATTTTAGATATCACCTAATAAATAATATGCTAAGTATATTATAAAGATGATATAAGAATAAAATATTTTACATTTATAAAAAAATAGTATCTAGCTTTTTTAAAAAAACTATTTTATAATAAAAAATATAAGGTATGTATTTGGAGATGATAATATGAAAAAAGCTAAAAGTGGATTTACAATGGTAGAATTGCTTGTAACAATTATAATACTTGGTTTACTAACTACATTAGCATATTTTGGAGTTAGTGCAATACTTGATAGGGGAAATAGTAGTTATTATGATTCGCAAGAAAATATGTTAGTACTAGCTGGTAGAGAATATTTTGCTGATTATAGAGAAAAATTACCAGATGATATAGGGGATACAACAACAGTAACACTAGAAACTTTGATTGAAGAAGAGTATATAGATCCTGTAAAGGATGAAGATGAGAAAGATTGCGATTATGGTAGTAGTACGGTAACAGTTCAGAAAATTACAGAAAAAGATTATCAATATTATGTTACGTTAATATGTGATGCATATAAAACTACAGAAGATTCTGCAAAACCAGTAATAATATTTAATCCAAATAGAAAATCATCTCAAAATCCGATAACAGTGCAAATGAATATAACTGATAACAAAGAAGTGTCAAGTTATAGATATGTAATAGTAAAGGATGGAGAAACATACCAAGATACAGGATATCAAATATATACCGGTAATTTAACAATTAATTTAACAGAAAAGGGATTGTATCAAATAACAGGGTATGCTATTGATAGTAGTGGCAATAGAGCAAGTAGGAAATCTGGAAAATATTCAATATATGTAGGAATAGATTGCTCAAAAGTAGAATTTAGTAGTGATATAGATGCCCTTACTTGGACAAATAATGATATTACCGTAAATATGGAATTGCCAGATAATACTTATAGATGGGAACTTAGCCAAAGAATAAATGGTGGTGAGTATATAAGTATAGATAATTATTTAGGAGCGGTAGGAAAAAGTATAACATTAAATAGTGAAGGTAAAAATCAGATAAAATTAGTACTATATGATAAAGACGGTAATTCATGTATAGCAGCAAGTGAAGAATATTATATTGATAAAACAAATCCTACGTGTATTAGTAGTGGCGGTTTAGAAGAGTGGACAAGTAACGATATAACTTTGACAGGTACTTGTAGTGATAGTGGAAGTGGCTGTGTAGGTAATGCTAAAAAGACATATAGCACTGAGACGAATAAAACTAATCAATCACCAGGAGTAGTCAAAGATAAAGCTGGTAATAGTACTAGTTGTCCAGCAGATCAGACAGTACGAGTAGATAAAACACCACCTACATGTGTTAGTAGTGGAGGTTCAAGCAATTGGACTAGTGGTAGTGTGACTTTAATTGGTACTTGTAGCGATAGTGGAAGTGGTTGTGTAGGTAATGTTACTAAAGTTATTAGTACTGAGACAAATAAAACTAATCAATCACCAGGAGTAGTTAAAGATAATGTAGGACATGAAACAACTTGTCCTGGTAATCAGACAGTACGAGTAGATAAAACGGCACCAAAGATATCAGTAGTTTTGAAAAAGAAAAATAATTCTACAGATTTAGATAGCAATTCAAATATAAATTCTTTGAGTAATTATACTAATAATAGTTGGTATAGCGGTTATGTTGTAGCACGAGCTACATGCACTGATAATTCTGGAAGCTGTACTATTTCCCATAAAGTAACAGGGGTTTCTAATAATACAAATGGTTTTGTTAATGGTGATACTAGAAATATTAATGCAGAAGGAACTAGTTATATAACTTTTAGAGCTACTGATAGTACAGGCCATACTACAGAGGCTAGTTATACTATAAACTTAGATAGAACAGCTCCAGTTATAGTTACTATTCCTCATGAGTTTTTATTGGAAGATGGATCATTTACATATGTAAGGTTACGTCCTAATTTTTCTGATTCATTAAGTGGGTTAAAGAGTAATATTAGTTTCCATCACTGTTACATAGATAAAGGTGATATGTGCGAGGGTGAAGATTTAAATTCTTTATATGCTAGTGTTTATCATACTAATTATAGTAATACTAGAGGATGGTACTATGCATATGCTCGTACTACAGGAATGTATACTTGGATTAAAGTATATGATCAAGCTAATAATTATAGAGCTGCTAGAATACATTGCGTATGGGATTATAGTAAAAATGAAAAAACATGTACAACATCTCAAGGAACTGGTAAAGATTAAAATAATAATAGCAAGAGAGTTTTGGCTCTCTTGTTATATTATTAAATATATGTTAAACTTTAATAGAAAGAAGGAAAGCTTATGAAAAAGATTATTTTAACAGGTGATAGACCAACAGGAAATCTTCATTTAGGTCATTATGTAGGTTCTTTAAAAAACAGAGTAGAACTACAGGAAAGTAACGATTATGATGAGATGTATGTTTTTATCGCGGATACGCAAGCTTTAACAGATAACTTTAATAATCCTAAGAAAGTTAGAGATAGTGTTTTAGAAGTAGCGATTGATTATTTATCAGTAGGACTTAATCCATCTAAAGTAACTATTTTTATTCAGAGTATGATAAATGCTTTACCTGAGCTTACAATGTACTATATGAACTTAGTAACACTATCAAGATTAGAGAGAAATCCTACTGTAAAAAGTGAAATAAAACAAAAAAAATTTGGTAGTAGCATACCTGTTGGATTCTTAAATTATCCTATTAGTCAAACAGCAGATATAACAGCTTTCGATGCTACTATTGTTCCTGTAGGTGATGATCAATTACCTATGTTAGAGCAGGCAAGAGAGATTGTTAGAAGTTTTAATAATATTTATGGAGAAACATTAGTAGAACCAAAAGCATTAGTTCCTGATAGTAAAGCTTGTAGTAGATTACCAGGTACTGATGGAAAAGCTAAGATGAGTAAATCTATTGGTAATTGTATATATCTAAAAGATGATAGTGATACAGTAAAAAAGAAAGTTATGAGTATGTATACCGACCCTAATCATTTAAGAGTAGAAGATCCTGGTGATACTAAAGATAATCCTGTATTTATCTATTTAGAAGCCTTGTCAACTGAAGAACATTTTAAGAAATATTTACCAGAATATGAGAATCTAGATGAATTAAAAGCACACTATGAAAAAGGTGGTTTAGGAGATGTTAAAGTAAAAAGATTTCTTTATGATGTTATAGAAGATATATTAACTCCTATAAGAAGTAAAAGAAAATATTATGAAGATAATATTGATTTAGTCTTAGATATCTTAAAAGAAGGTAGTGCTAAAGCGGAAAGACATGCAAATGAGACATTAAAGAGAGTTAAGAAAGCTATGCTTATAGATTACTTTGATTGACAGAAAAATTTATAAAAAATCTTTAATAATAACACAATTTGTGTTATTATTTTTATATAAGGATAAGGTGAGTCTATGAAATATAAGATTAAAGAATTTATGAAAGCAGATATATCTAAGTTTTATATTTTAGGTGTTGGTGTTATATGTTTATTATTAGTAGGTGCTTATTTTTCTTATGCAATGTTTACAGTAAGTAAGGAGAAAAGTAATGCTATTAGTATTGTAACTGGTAATTTAACTTATAAGTTATTAGTGGATGGAGAAGAAGGAAATACTTTAACAGTACCTGAAGGAACAACTAAGGAGTTTATAATAACACTAAGCAATCCTAATAATAGAGTAGCTAGATTTAATTTTTATTATATAGGAGATTTACAGGATGGGGTAACAGTTGGCTATGTTCCTGTTAAGGGTGTTAGTACTCCTCCTGATGAAAAAGGAATTAATTTAGAGATAAGTGGTACTAGTGGATCTAGTAGTACATATAGAATTCAAGTTAAAAATAGTTTCGATAGTGAAATAACAATTACATTAGGAGTAGGAGTAGGTCTTGATTATAATGATTTGTCATTACCTAGTAATGGGCACTTATTTAATGAGATAAAATTAGATGAAGGAGCTAAGAAGGTTCTTGCTGATAATGAAATAGAAGCAAGTTTAGATGATATGTTTAATTATACAAGTAATGGAATGCAGAAGGGGGCAGAAGAAGCAAATCCAGAATATATAACAAATGGTTTATATAGCGCTGAAGATGAAGATGGAGTTAGTTATTATTTTAGAGGTAATATTAATAATAACAATGTTCAATTTGGAGAATATACAAATGATTATTATGTATATTATGATGGCTCTGGTAGATATTTCCAAACTTTAGAAAGTTGCGAGACATATACTGAAAGTATTAGTTATGGTACATGTACGCAAGTAAAGTTAGCATCAACTGGAGATAAGATGTACTGGAAGATAGTGCGAGTAAATGGGGATGGAAGTTTAAGATTAATCTATAATGGAACAAGTACAGAAACTATCGCTCCAACAAGGAATAATATTGCAGGAACATATGCAGTAGGGTCTAGCCCATATACTTTGAGTAGCCAAGATGATGAGCCAAAATACACAGGATATACCTATGATAGAGATACAAATGAAACAGATAGTTTTATAAAGAAAGAAGTTGATACCTGGTATGAGAATACTTTAGGAAATACTATTTATGATAGCAAAGTAGTTGGAGGAAGATTCTGTAGTGATAGTAGTGGCTATAGAGAAGAAACAATGATGAGAGGAAATGTCTTTGCAAGTTATGATAGATTAGGACAATCAAATAATAATTTTGCAAAGTCAAATAGTCCAACATTAAAATGTCCTGCAACAGAAGAGACATATGGAGGTTCATATAGATTAAAAGCCGGCTTAATAACAGCAGATGAATTTGTTTTAGCAGGAGAATCTCTTATTGTTACTGGGGATAGTTATTTAATTCAATCAGGAGTTGATAATTCTATTTTAACAATGTCTCCAGGTGGTTATCATTATGGTAATTATATATTTGCTTATAATTATAGCTATTTATACGACAGGACTGTTGCTACAAATACTTATTCAGTTAGACCAGTTATCAATGTGACCACTAAAAACGGGTTTACTAGTGGAGATGGGACTGTAGAAAATGTCTACGTAATTTCTTAGGTAGAATATTGCAAATGACTCCTCATTTGCAATTACAAGAGTGATTCTTATGAGTCATTCTTTTTGTATACAATTTATTAATTATATGATAAAAAATATTGATTAATTATAACTATTATGATACATTATAGATATAAGAGGCGATGCATAAAAGATGGGGAAAGGAGGAAAATTTAAAATTTTTGAAAAAAGTATGGATTTTGTAAATTGAGAGAATTATTGATATGAATATTTAAAATTCGTTTAGAGAAAATATTAAATTGAGGACTCATTTTCTTTGAATTTTAAATTTTACCTTTTTGCAATTATTTCACTGCTATGTTATAACACTTGCAAGGAGGTACTATGATTAAAAAACGAATTAAAAATATTCCTAAAAATGTCTCTAATGAAAAGATTAGAGAATATATGATATCTAATAACTTTGTCTATGAAGGAACACTTGATGGTGTATTTAAAGCTATTATGGGTGGATGTCTTTTATATTTAGGAGACATAATATCTAAATTAACTGGTCTTGATAAAAATTTTATTATTAAAAATTTCAAAGAACAGAATGTTGAATATAAAATAGCAAATGCTCTTGAAAAGAAAAAAGTATCTGATTTTATTTTTAAATTACCAGGATTTATTATTAACTTAGAATGTAATCGAGGATATTGGGATGGATTAATAGAAAGAAATGATGCTTACTTTTGTAAAATAAAGGGTGAATTATTAAGTAAAGGTGAAGAGTATAGTAAAAAAATAAAAGTAATCCAAATTAACTTTGATATCTTTGATAATTTTGAAGAATGTCTAGGAAAAGAAAAAATATCTAAATTTTATATGAAGAATAATGAAAATATAATAGAAACTAAAACAAGTGAAAAGATACATATAGATATGAT
>CALVIS010000031.1 GCA_944331805.1 uncultured Bacilli bacterium | reverse complement strand
TGATAAAAGAATCCTTTTAATCTTAGAGACTTAACGGTTGGTGAAAGTTAAGAAAAGCTCTTTTATTACTACCTTAACGAGTAGAGTTATGCAAAGTAATTCCGGTATATGCCGTTATCTAAATTAAGTTAAAAAAGGATGGTATCGTGTAGTGTCAGGCACTCCTAGTGGTATCATCCTTTTTATTATATAAGGTAGGAGAAGAGAATATGGGAAAGAAAAAAGGTTATTATAAGAGTTCAAAACAATGTGAGAATATCCACGTATTTATGGAAAGCTGGTATGGAGTTAAAAGCCATCATCGTAAAAGAACAAGATTTCATCATAACGATATGCCAATATATTTAATTAATAGAGGAGTTACACCTCCTAGGTCAGTTTCATTAGATATAGCCTCTAAAGATGACTCTGATAAATATATTTATGTAAGAGATGATGATAATAATATTAGATGTTATAACAATATATTAGCGATTAATAAAAAAGCTATTTTAAGTAGTAATTTGAGTGCTAAAGAAAGAGAAATAAAAAGAAAAGAAATACTTAAAAGTTTAGGCTATGGCTATGATAAAGTAACTGGTGAAGTAGAGTTGTTAGAAGACTTAGAAAAAGAAGCATATCTTGAGGAATTAGTACCTACTGAAAAAGTTAATAGGCAAAAAACTATAAGTAAAAGAAGTTATTATTATGGAAGGAGAAGATAATTATGATAAATATTAAAGAAAATGAAAAATTAATGCCACTAAATCATTCTTGTGCGCATTTATTAGCAGAAGCAGTTAAAAAGTTATATCCAGAAGCAAAGTTTTGGGTAGGACCTGTAATAGAAGATGGATTCTATTATGATATTGATTTAGGAGATAAGACTCTAACAGATGATGATTTACCTAAAATAGAAAAAGAGATGAAAAAAATTGCTAAAGGCAATAAAAAAATCATTCGACATGAATTAACTAGAGAAGAAGCTCTTGATAAATTTAAAGATGACCCTTATAAAATAGATTTAATTAATAATATGCCAGATGATGAAGTTATTACATGTTATACGCAAGGAGACTTTACTGACCTATGTCGTGGACCTCATGTAGAGTCAACTAAAGAGTTAAGACATTTTAAATTACTTAGAGTAAGTGGTGCCTACTTTAAAGGTGACTCTAAAAATAAGATGTTACAACGTATTTATGGTGTATGTTATGAGACAGAAGAAGATTTAAATAAACATTTAGAAATGTTAGAAGAAGCAAAGGAAAGAGACCATCGTAAATTAGGTAAAGAGCTTGGTATATTTATGTTTTCTGATTTAGTAGGTAAAGGACTTCCTATGTGGTTACCTAATGGATTCTTTGTAAGACGTACATTAGTTGATTATATTACTAATAAAGAGTTAGAACATGGTTATAAACATGTAATGACACCATCACTTGGTAGTGTTGATTTATATAAGACTAGTGGACACTGGGATCATTACAAAGATGATATGTTTCCTGCTATGGAGCTAGATAATGAAGCATATGTACTAAGACCAATGAACTGTCCTCATCATATGACGATGTATCAGAATTCTCTTCATTCATATAGAGATTTACCACTACGTATTGCTGAGATTGCTAACGATTTCAGATATGAAGCAAGTGGAGCCTTATGTGGAATAGAAAGAACAAGAGCCTTTACCCAAAATGATTCCCATATATTCTGTACACCAGAACAAATTAAAGATGAATTTAAGGGTGTTATTGACTTAATACTTGATGTTTATAAAGACTTTGGCTTTAAAGATTATAGTTTTAGACTATCTTTAAGAGATAAAAATAATAAAGATAAATACTTTGGTAATGATGAGTTATGGGAGAAAAGTGAACAAGAGTTAAGAGAAGTTTTAGAAGAAATAGGAGCAGACTTCTATGAAGCGGAAGGAGAAGCAGCATTCTATGGGCCTAAACTTGATGTTCAAGTTAAAAGTGCTATTGGTCATGATGTAACCCTTTCAACTGTACAATTAGATTATCAATTACCAGAGAAATTTGAACTAACTTATATCGATAAAGATGGTTCTAAAGCAAGACCTGTTGTTATCCATAGAGCTGTATTTGGTTCTCTTGATAGATTTATTGCCTTCCTACTTGAAGAGACTAAAGGTAATCTTCCTTTATGGTTAAGTCCTGTACAAGTAATTGTAATACCTGTATCTAGTGAATATCAGGGAGATTATGCTAATAAAGTTTATGAAGAGTTAAAGAAAAATGATATTAGAGTAGAGTTAGATAATCGTAATGAGAAGTTAGGTTATAGACTAAGAGAAGCTCAAACTAGAAAGATTAATTATACACTAATTCTTGGAGATAAAGAAAAGACTGATAATACTATTAGTTATAGACGTCATGGTGAAAAAGATACTACAACAGTTACAATAGATGAATTTATCAAGTTGTTAAAAGAAGAGGTTAAACTATAGTGAATTGTATTATAGAAGAGCTAAATCTTGATAATGTTAAAGACTATGTAAAAGTAAATACTAAAGCTTGGCAAGAAACTTATAGAGGAATAGTCAATGATGGATTTTTAGAATTAATCGGTACAGATTCTGAGATAAATAAATCTATAGAGCAAAAGATAAAAGATATAAATAAAGAATTTGATAAATCATTTCTTTTAAAAGTAAATGATAAATATGTAGGAGTCCTTAGAGTATGTAAATCTCATGATAATAATTATAAAGAAAAAGGAGAGTTACAAGCCTTATATCTACTTAATGATGTTAAAAAGTTAGGCTTTGGGAAAATACTTATTGAAAAAGCTAAAGAAGAAGTTAAGAAAATGGGCTTTGATAGTATGATCGTAGGTTGTTTAAGTGATAATACTAATGCTAATAACTTTTATAAGCATATGGGAGGAGTATTAGATTCTAATAGAAACTTTATTATCCCTAATCAAGTTATTAAAGAAAATGTCTATTTGTTTAGAAATATATAAAAACAGGAGGCTAACTATGATTAATGACATAAAAATAATAACAGACGATACTAATAAATTTACAAGAGAATATCTAGCAAGCTATTTTCGTTTTGTCGGATTATTTGTAAGTGATTGCAATCCAGATTATAAAGAAAGTTATACAGGATATGATGAAGTTATAACTATTAATGATAATATAGAGAAGCTGGACAATAAAGAAAAAGAAACATATATAAATAAATTAATAGGAGATTTTAATTTAGATAAAGAATTTGCTCAGTCATTAAAAAAATTGAGTAATGTTTATGTTAATAATAATCTATATACTTTGATAGCAAATGCTCTATATTATGTTGATGTTGAAAAAACTTGTGCAAGATTATTTAAAGCATTAGAAAATATTAATGGTACTAATCGCTATTACACCTATGCAAGAAATTATCTTGCTATGTTAATTAATAGTGTTTGTAAGAAAAATAATTATACTCTTGCTTTTGATACAAGAGAACTTATCACTGATATAAATAATAATATTATATTTAAAAACAACGGAAAAAATATTGCCAATGCTAAGATGCTACAAGGTAATATAGTTTCTCAAGATATAAGATTTCTTGATGATGCCCTTTATTGTTATAAAAGTGCTAAAGATAATTTAGACACTGAGAATATTGATAAAGCTAAATATATGGGTTATTTATATTATAAAATTGGTTCTTCTTACTTTAGATATAACAACTATGAAGAGGTAATATTATATTTAAAAAAATCTATTGAAGCAGATTTTAATTTCACTGAATCTCATTATGTTCTAGGCTTATGTTATGAGAAAAAAGAAGATTATCCAAAGGCAATTGAATCTTATAAACGTGCTGAACAATTATTAATTGACAAATATGACAATTTACATAAAAAAGATATACTTTTAAAAACAGAAAAAGCTTTAGCAGAAGTATTTAAAAAAGTTGATGATAGAACTAATGCTATAAGTTATTATACAAAAGTTATAAATTTTGATGATAAGAAGGATTGTATTAATACAGATGATAAAGTAATAGAAATAAAGTATGATAGTGAAGTTTTATTTGAACTTGCTAAGTTATATCAAAATATAGGTGATTATGATAGAGCAGATTATTATTGGGAGAAAGGAAAGTCTAAGCAATATAATAAAAAATAAAAAGATAGCTAGTCCTATAAATAAAATATAGGTCCATTGCTATCTTTTTTTGTCTTTTCATAACTTATATTATTACTATAATTATTATTATCTATTTCCTCATTACTTTTCTCATCATCATTACTATTTATAGCAGAAGCTACTCTAAAAAGAGTTCTTGCATTACTTAATAATGGCTTCACTTGATAAACAATAGGTATCGCTTGATTAATTATTCCAAGTGTCCTCTGGGTATTATTTAAAATGTTATTCCAATTAATTCCTCTTCTTGGCATATAATTAGGCATGCCCATATTATACTGATTGTACATAAAAAACACTACCTTTCCCTTTACTTTAATATATGATTAAATTTTCCTACTTGTGAATAATTTAAGACGGTGATATAATTAATTTAAGAATAAGGAGGAAGTGTTATGGAAATAATTGCAATGCCGTTTATTTTTATATATCATGTAGTCCACTATATTTTACTTTCTCCTAAACGTATTTTAAATTATGCTTATAGTGGCATTTTATCTTTAGCAGATAAAATAAGTAAAGGTAAAATTACTAAAAAGAAAGAAGAAAAGGCTAAAGAAAGTTCTGCTATTTTAGAAGTAGAAGCGAAGATGAACGAATCTAAAATTAATTCTAAAGAGAAACTTGTTATAGATAAAGAACCAGAAATTTCTTTTCGATATAAAGTAAGAGGGAGTAATGGTAAGATTATAAATGGTACTTTTGAAGGGCCTAGTGCTGATGAAGTTAGAATATTTTTGCAAAATGAAGGTTATGAGGTTTTAGAAGTTGTACCACGTAAATTTTATGATATTGATATTAATATTGGTGGTAAGTTTACAGCAGCAGATTTATCTTTTTCTCTTACCCAATTATCTACTTATTTAAAAGCAGGAATCGCTTTAATAGATTCAGTAAGAATACTTGAAAAACAAAGTGAAAAAGCGGAACAAAGAAAAATCTATCAGAAAGTTGTTTATGAACTTTTAAAAGGACAAAATCTATCTACTGCTATGGAATTGCAAGGTGATAAATTTCCAACTCTTTTAGTTAATATGATTAAGACAGCTGAACTTACTGGAGATTTGACGGCTGTTTTAGATGATATGGCTGAATATTATACTTCTAAAGAAGAGACTCGAAAACAAATGGTTTCTGCAATGACTTATCCAGTTATAGTTTTATGTATTGCAATTGGTGTAGTTATCTTTATTTTAGTAAGTATTGTACCTAGCTTTGTTAGTATGTATGAAGATAATAATGCAGAAATACCTGCTATTACAACTTTTGTTATGAATGCTAGTGATTTTATTGTTAATTACTATGCTTTCATAATTGTTGGTGTTGTAATATTTGTTGGCCTATTTATTTATTTATATAAAAAAGTTAAAGGCTTTAGAAAAAATGTCCAGTTAATTCTTATGCATATACCTATATTTAGTCAAATTATAATATATAATGAAGTATATAATTTTACCAAAACGTTTGCTTCTCTTTTAAATCATGGAGTTTTCATTACAGATAGTATGGAAGTACTTGCTAAAATTACTAATAATGAGGTATACAAAGAGTTAATTGCTAAAACGATAATTAATCTTAATAAGGGTGCTAATATATCAGAATCATTTAAAGGTAGTTGGGCTTTTCCTGTTGCAGCATATGAGATGATTGTAACCGGTGAAAAGACAGGACAATTGGGATTAATGATGGAAAAAGTTGCTAATTACTATCAGGTATTACATAAGACTTTAGTTAAACAGATGCAAAGCTTTATAGAACCTTTAATGATAGCATTTTTAGCTTTAATAGTTGGTACTATATTATTAGCAGTAGTTGTTCCAATGTTTGATATTTATGGAAAGATTCAGTAGGTGAGGTTATGGAAGTATTATATATAATTTGTTTCTTTATTATAGGCCTAGTCTTTGGGTCTTTCTTTTGTTGTGTAGGATTAAGACTATCTACTAATAAAAAGTTTATTAATGATAGAAGTATTTGTGATAGTTGTGGCCATGTTCTTGCTTGGTATGATTTAATACCCATATTTTCTTATATTTTTTTAAAAGGAAGATGTAGATACTGTCATAAAAAGGTTAGTTTATTAAATCCTTTTATAGAAGTTGTTACAGGTGTTTTATTTGCCTTATCTTATTATAGTTTTGGTTTCTCTTTAGAATTAGTTTTATCTTTATGTATAGTTAGTCTATCTATGATTATCTTTACAAGTGATTTAACTTATATGATTATACCTGATGAAGTAATTATCTTTTTTAGTATAATTATTATAATATTAGAATTTATTCTAAAAGGATTTACTGGGGGACTTTTATCTATATTAAGTGGAGCATTACTTTTCCTTTTTATGTTTCTTTTAATGAAACTAGGCAATGCTTTATTTAAAAAAGAATCTTTAGGGGGAGGAGATGTTAAATTATTCTTTGTCTTAGGACTTGTTATAGATCCTTTTTTAGGTCTTGTTACAATCTTTTTAGCATCTTTTATAGCATTGCCAGTATCTTTATACTTACTTTATAAAAATAAAGAACATATGATACCTTTTGGACCTTTTATCTTAATCGCTTTCCTTATTATTTTCTTTAGTAAAGTTACTACTAGTGATATTTTTGAATTTTTAACATTTATTTAAATTTATCATTGACGAACATTCTTTCTAATGTTAAGATAATAAGCATTAAAACATTTATATAAAAGTATGGCTTAGTAAAATAAGCTGAATTAGCAATATTAATTATTATATTAAGTTATTCGAAAAATTCGAATAGGTAAAAAATTCTTAATAATTGATATTAGTTTTAAGAAATATTATTTTTGCATTGCATAAGGAGAGATATATGAGTGAATTTGGAAATATAATTATTTATAAAGATGAAAATGGAAAAGAGAATATTGAAGTAAAAATAGAAGATGGTACTGTTTGGTTAAATCAAGCACAGTTAGTAAAATTATATAATTCTAGTAAATCTAATATTTCAGAACATATAAAGCATATATACGAAGAGGGGGAGCTAGAGGAAGAATCAACTGTTCGGAAATTCCGAACAGTTGCTACAAATGGTAAGACATATGATATGAAGTATTATAATCTTGATATGATAGTTGCTATAGGTTTTAGAGTTAAATCTGATATTGGAACTAATTTTAGAAAATGGGCAAATGATAAATTAAAAGAATATATGATTAAAGGGTTTGTACTTAATGATGAAAAATTAAAGAATAATGGTGAAAGTCCTTACTTTGAAGAATTACTTGCTAAAATTCGTGATATTAGGTCATCAGAAAAAGTTTTTTTGGAGAAAAGTATTAGATATATATGCAACGGCAATTGATTATGATCCTAAAGATAAGATATCAATAGAGTTTTTTAAGACTGTTCAAAATAAAATGCATTATGCAACACATGGAAGCACAGCTGGGTTATTTTTAATAGGGTAGGTTCTCTAATTTAGACTAAATGATTCATTCATTACCTACTTAATGTATCAATTGCTCTAAAAAATTAACAAAGTTATTCACAAAATGTTGATTTTTGTGTATGATTTTGTTAATATTATGGTGGGTGATGAGAAAATGTTGTACTTTAGAAACGAGTTAGATAAAAATAAATATTCTACTTATCAACTAAATAAGGCTATAGAAAATAAAGAGTTGTTTAAAGTGGATAATGGTTTGTATTCAGATGTAGAGTTTGTAAATCCTTTAGAAATAATTTTAAAAAAATATCCTAATGCAATATTTACATCTGATAGTGCATATTACTATTATGATTTAACTGATGTTATACCAGACTATTTTTATTTAGCAACTAAAAGGTCAGATAGTAGAATCAATGATAAAAATATTAAGCAAATATTTATACCCAATGATTTATTTGAATTTGGTAAAACACAGATTGAAGTGGAAAGTGTTAAAATCAATATCTATGATGAAGAAAGAATGTTAGTAGAATTAATCAGAAAAAAGAATTTAATTCCATTTGATTATTATAAGGAAATAATTACTAATTATAGGAAGAAAATTGATACACTTGATATATATAAAATTCAAGAATATATTTCTTATTATAAAAATGAATCATCACTATATGATACTTTAATGCGTGAGGTGTTTTAATGAATTTAGAAGAATTAAGAAGAAAATATCTTGAAAATGGTTTTTCACTTGCTAATGCTTCTGCAAAGATTTGCCAAGATATTATTTTAAATAAGATATCTAAAAGTAAAATGAATAAAAACGTAACAATAAAAGGTGGAGTTGTTATGTATGGTTTATCTAATGATAGAAGACGTGCAACAAGAGATTTAGATCTAGACTTCATAAAATATTCTCTTGCTAATGAATCAATAAAAAAATTCATAGATACATTAAATTTAGTAAATGATGGCATTAAGGTTTATATAGATGGAGAGATACAAGAATTACATCATCAAGATTATAAAGGAAAAAGAGTTAATGTTATTTTAAAAGATGAAAATAACTCTAGCATTTCTGCTAAGTTAGATATAGGTGTTCACAAAAACTTTGATATAAAACAAGATGTATATTGCTTTAATTTAGAGGCGATTAATGAAAGTGCAACACTAGTTATTAATTCAAAAGAACAAATAATTTGTGAAAAACTTAAATCATTGTTAAGATTTGGTATTAGAACAACAAGATATAAAGATATATTTGATATTTATTATTTGATTAATAAAACCGAAATTAATAAAGAAGATTTGTTAAATATAATGAATACACTTATAATTAAAAATTCAACAATGAGAGAAAATAATATTGGCGATATAATAAATAATTTAGATACTATACTTAGCAATAATATTTTTAAACGTAGTTTATCAGATGCAAGAAATAATTGGCTTGACATTTCTGTTGAACAAGTAATCAATAATGTTATTGATTACTTTAAATCTATTGAAACAATTAAAATATAATAATATAAATGACTAATTGTTTGGATAATTCAATGAAATTAGTGATAGTTATTACATTATTATTAATTTAGAAATATCAAACTATGTTACAGTGAATTTTAAAAATATAGAGTAATCAAGATCAAAACTATTTATCTGATTTTGATGAATTACTTGAATTCAGTAAAAAAGAAAGGATAAAAAACTAATATGAGAGATATAAATATTTTAGTTTTTGGAGATAGTATTACTTATGGTGCTTGGGATAAAGAAAAAGGTGGTTGGGTAAATCGCTTAAGATTAGCCTTAGAAAATGACGATAGTAATAGTTATTACACTATTTTTAATCTAGGAATTTCAGGAGATGTTACAGAGAGTATTAAGAATAGATTTGATAATGAGTGTAAAATAAGGTTTAATAAGAATGATAATACAATAATTATTTTTTCTATAGGAATTAATGATACACAAAATGTAAAAGATGAAGATAGAGTTTCACTTGAAACATTTAGAAATAATATTATTACCTTAATTAATAGTGCTAAAAAATATACTGATAATATATTATTTATAGGACTAACAAAAGTAGATGAATCTAAAGTAACACCTTTACCTTGGGATAAAGAAAAAGGTTATTTAAATACTAAAATTATTAATTTTGATAAAGAGTTAAAAAATATTTGTTTAGAAAATAATGTTGACTATTTGTATATTTATGAGTTATTAGAAATTGAAGAACTATTTGATGGATTACATCCTAATAATGTAGGACATCAAAAAATTTGTGATAAAGTAAAAACTAAAATAAGTAAATATTATTAATAATAAATAGGAAAAGTTAGGAAGTGAAGTAATGAAGGCATGTGTTTATACCTTAGGATGTAAAGTAAATACTTATGAAAGTGAATATATTATGTTAAAACTAATAGAAGCAGGTTATGATGTTGTAAATAATTTAGATGAGACTTCTGATGTCTATATAATTAATACTTGTACTGTAACAAATACTGCAGATATTAAGAGTAGAAAGATAATACATCGTATTAAGAGAAATAATCCTAATGCTTGTATAGTAGTTCTTGGCTGTTATGCAGAAGATCATCCTGATGATTTTGATGATGTAAATATCTATATTGGTAATAAAGATAAGAGTAAGATTATAGAACTACTTGATGAATTTTTTGCTAATAAAGAACCTATTAGAAGAGTAGGACTTGATAAAGATAGTTTTGAAGATATGTTTATAACAGATTTTAAAAATAGATGTAGAGCCTTTGTTAAAGTACAAGATGGATGTGAGAACTTTTGTAGTTATTGTATTATTCCATATGTTAGAGGAAAGTGTAGGAGTAAAGATTTAGATACCGTTGTTAGGGAAGTAACAACTTTAGTTAATAAAGGTTTTAAAGAGATAGTTTTAACAGGAATTCATACAGGACATTATGGCGTTGATCTTGATACTACTTTTGCCGACCTTTTAAAAGCTTTAATTAAAATAGAGGGGTTAAAAAGACTTAGAATCTCTAGTATCGAAGTAACTGAGTTAAATAGTGATGTTTTAGATGTAATTAAAAATAGTAATATAATTGTAGATCACTTACATATTCCTTTACAAGCTGGTAGTGATAAAGTCTTAAAATTAATGAATAGAAAGTATGATTTAAAATATTTTGAAGCTAAATTAAAAGAAACAAGAGAGATTAGACCTGATATATCTATAACTACTGATATAATTGTAGGCTTTCCTAAAGAGAGTGAAGAAGACTTTTTAGAAACAATAGAAAATGCTCGTAAGTTTGGCTTTTCTAAAATACATGTCTTTCCATACTCAGATAGAAAAGGTACTGTAGCAAGTACTATGGATGGACATATAGATGGTAATATAAAGAAGGAAAGAGCAAGAAGACTTCTTGAAGTTTCTCATGAATTAGAGATGGAGTATGCTAATAAGTTTGTTGGTAAGACTTTAGAAGTACTATTTGAAGAAGTTAAAGATGGTGTTAGTATAGGACATACTAGTAATTATTTAAAAGTTAAAGTAAAGGCGTGTATTCCTTCTAATACTTTTAAAAATGTTAAAATTAAAAGCTATTTATTAGATAGTTTAATAGGAGAAGTAGATAATTAATTTTTAAAGGAGGACATCTTGAAAAAAAATAATTTTTTCATATACGAAACAGATAATAATGTTGAAGTAACTGCTATATTAGAAGATGAAAATATTTGGCTAACTCAAGAACAAATAAGTAAATTGTATAATAAAGCAAAGTCAACAATCAATGAACATATAAAAAATATTTATTCAGAACATGAATTGGATGAAAATAATACAATGAGAAAATTCGGAATTTCCGAATTTTCTACTAAACCTACTAATTATTATAATCTTGATATGATAATTGCTATTGGATTTAGAGTAAAATCTAGTGAAGGAACTAAATTTAGAATATGGGCTAATAATAAGTTAAAAGATTATCTAGTAAAAGGCTATAATTTAAATGTTGAAAGATTTAAAAATAATGGTAATGATCCATATTTTGATGAGTTATTAGATAAAATTAGAGATATAAGAAGTAGTGAAAAAGTTTTTTGGAGAAAAATACTTGATATTTATGCAACATCTATTGATTATGATCCTAAGAAAGATATAACTATTAACTTTTTTAAGACAGTACAAAATAAAATGCATTATGCTGTTTCTAAAAATACAGCAGCAGAAATAGTTTATAATAGAGTAGATAGTAATAAAGAAAATATTGGCCTTACAAATTTTAAGGGAGATACTCCAACAAGAAAAGAGACAGAAATTGCTAAGAATTACTTAAGTATGGAAGAATTGCAAATCTTAAATAGATTAGTATCTGCTTATTTAGATGTTGCAGAAATTAATGCTTTAAAAAGAAAAACAATGACAATGAAAGATTGGATAGGAGAACTTGATAGTTTTCTTACTATGACTCATAATGATATATTACATACTAAAGGAACTATTTCTCATGAAGAGGCTTTAAAAAAAGCTCATGAAGAGTATGATAAATATATGAAAAGTCATTTAACAAAAGCTGAAAAAGATTATTTAGAAATAATGAATATTGATATTAAAGAAATTGAAACTAATAATTAATATAGGAGAGCTTATGAGTAAAGTAACAGGAAATTTTAAAAAGACAATTTTTAGAAGTAATACTAATAACTACTTAATAGGTTTATTTAAAGTAAAAGAGACTAGTCCTGATTTAGATAAATTTATTAATAAGACTATTACTATTACAGGTTATTTACCTGATTTAAATGAGATAGATACTTATGTATTAGAAGGTAATATTACAAATCACTCTAAGTATGGGGAACAGTTTGTTGTTAATACTTTTGAGAGGATTATGCCAAAAGAGACTGATTCTATGGTTAGTGTACTTAGCGGTGATATGTTTAAAGGAATAGGTAAGAAGACAGCTGAAGCGATAGTTGAAATGTTTCATGAAGATACCTTTAATGTAATATTAGAAAATCCTAATAATTTATTATTAGTTAAAGGAGTTAGTGAAAAACAAGTAAGAGTGTTACATGAAGCTTTAAAGAATTATCAAGGAAGTTATGAGATAATACTTAATCTATCTAAATTGGGTTTTTCTACTAGAGATAGTCTTAAAATATATAGTAAATTTAAAGAAAAGAGCTTTGATATTATAAATGATGATATCTATAAAGCTTATTATTATATAGATGATATCTACTTTAAGACTTGTGATTATATCTTTGAGAAAAATACTGAAGAAAAGTTAGATGTTAAAAGAATTAGAGCGGTGTTTATCTATATTTTAAGAGAACTTACTAATGTTAGTGGTAATACTTACTTTTACTTAGATGAAGTTAGACCTTACTTTATTAGAATAATTGGTACTGATATAAGTGATGAATTATTATTAGAAGCCTTAAATAGTTTAATTAGTTTAGAATTAATAGTTGTAAAAGAAGATAAAATCTATTTAAAAGAGTATTATGATGCGGAAATATTTATTGCAAGACGCTTAAGACTCCTAGCTCATGAAAAGGCTGAGACTTTAAAGAATTATAAAGCTGTTTTAAAAGAAATAGAATTTAAAAATAATATTATCTATAACGAAGAACAAGAGAGTGCTATTAGAGAAGCTTTAACTAATAAATGTCTAGTTATAACAGGTGGACCAGGAACAGGGAAAACTACTATTATTAAAGGGATTATCGACTTATATCAAGCCTTAAATAAATATAAGACTAAAGACTTAATGGAAAAACTTGTTTTACTTGCCCCAACAGGACGTGCTAGTAAAAGAATGAGTGAAGTTACTAATCTATCCGCATCTACTATTCATAGATTCTTAAAGTGGAATAAAGATACTAATAAGTTCCAAGTTAATGAGTATAATAAAAGTAAAGCAGAATTTGTTATTATCGATGAATCTAGTATGTTAGATACTTTATTACTTTGTAATTTATTAAAAGGATTATCTACTAATACTAAGATAGTATTTGTAGGAGATGCTAATCAACTACCTAGTGTTGGAGCAGGAAATGTTTTACATGATATGCTAGCAAGTGAAGAGATTAAGACTATTAGATTAAAAAATCTTTATAGACAAGGAAAAGACTCTAATATCATAACATTCGCTCATGATATTAATGAAGGTGTACTTAATAAAGATATCTTTAATAAAGGAGAAGATTTACAGTTTATTAAATGTCCTGATAATAAAGTATTAGATACTATTAAGGAAGAAGTATCTAAAATTAAAAATACTGACTATCAAGTACTTGCTCCTATGTATAAGACTATTAATGGTATAGATAATATTAATAATGCCCTACAAGAATTATTAAATCCTAAAAAATCTACTAAAAAAGAAATATCTATTAGTAATGTAGTTTATAGAGAAAGTGATAAAGTAATAGAACTTACTAATATGCCAGATGATAATGTTTTTAATGGTGATATTGGATGTATTAGTAGAATAAAACTTAGTCCTAAAAAAGAAGTATATATAGATTATGAAGATAATACTGTTAAATATACTCCTAATATTTTTAATAACTTTTCGCTAGCTTATGCTATATCTATCCATAAGAGTCAAGGTAGTGAGTTTAAGACTATAATTATGCCAATAGTTAAAGGATATCATAAGATGTTATATAGAAAGCTTATTTATACTGGAGTTACTAGAAGTAAAGAAAAACTTGTGTTGATTGGAGATATTAAAGCTTTAGAATATGCTATTAATAATACTAATGAACAAAAAAGAAGAACTAGTTTAGATTATTATTTAAAAAATGGTATAATTTAAAAAATTGAATCCATAATACTTGTAGGAGGCAAGAATTATGGAAAAGAAAAAAATGATGATAACAGCAGGAGTTATGGCTGGAGTAGGATATGGAATGTATAGATATTTTAAGAAAAATCCAGCTAAACTTAATATGATGAAACAAAAAATGAAGAATGCTGTTAATAATTTTGAAGATGAGATGATGATGTAAAGTTGTCATCTTTTTAATTGTTATAATTTAAATATTGTGTTATTATTTATATAAAGGTAAGGTGTTCGTAAATGAAAGAGGCTTTTAAGAATAATAAAAAGGTTATTATAATAGCAGTTGCTATTATAGTGTTACTATCTTTAGGTATAACATATGCTTACCTTACTACAACTTTACATGGTAAGGAAGAATATATGGTAAGAGCAGGGAGTTTAGGGTTAAGATTAGAAGAAAGTAATGAATTGACTTTAGAAAGACAGATACCTATAGAAGATTCTGAAGGCATGAAATTAGATGGTTTTAACTTTAGTTTAATTAATGAAGGTAATATTGATACAGATTTTACTATCTATTTAGATGATATAG
This sequence comes from uncultured Bacilli bacterium, assembly GCA_944331805.1. Lineage (GTDB taxonomy): Bacteria > Bacillota_I > Bacilli_A > RF39 > UBA660 > Onthousia. The sequence goes on along the minus strand of CALVIS010000031.1, from coordinate 1,436 downwards.
AACTAGATGAAGGTGAAACTAGGATGCCTGACTCTGCAATAAGATATAGTTTAACTAAAGATAGTGTAGTTGGTAATGCTAGTGATTTAACTAGTATGGGAGTTAATCCTAATAGAGTAGTAGATACAGGTACTGTAGCTGTTGATGAGACTATTAATTATACATTAAGAATCTGGATAGATTATGATGCTACTACAGAAGAGGCAAGTGGTAAGACCTTTAAAGCTAAGTTAAGGGTAGAAACTAGTCAACATGTAATACCAGAGACAACAAAACAAATACTTGCAAATAATGAGGTAAAAGAAGGACCAGTTGATATGTTTAATTATGCAAGTAATGGAAGTTATATAAGTTCATTTGATCCTGAAGAAGGGCCACAATATGGAAGTGAACCTAGTCAAGTGACTAATGGACTATATAGTATGAATGATGAAGATGGAGTAAGTTATTATTATAGGGGAGCGGTAACAAATAATAATGTTCAATTTGGAGAATATGCAAGTGATTATTATGTATATGAAAATAATGGGCTTTATTATCAAAGCTTAGAAAGTTGTAGGGAAGCGAATGTTGGATATGAAGATGAGCGTACTCAAGTAAAACTAGCATCACAAGGTGATAAAATGTACTGGAAGATAGTGCGAGTAAATGGAGATGGCAGTTTAAGATTAATCTATAATGGAACAAGTGCAAATCCAGATAATAGTGATTTAGTTAATTCATTTGCAGTAGGAATAAGTCCATATAATTTAGAGTCTAATGATCCAAAATACACAGGATATACCTATGATAACGGAACAGATTCATTTATAAAAAAAGAAGTAGATACATGGTATAAAAATACATTGGGAAGTAGTATTTATGATAGTAAAGTAATAGGAGGAAGATTCTGTAGTGATAGTAGTGGATATAAGAATGCTAGTGAATATGATGTATCAGAAGCAATGTTTGGAGATTTAACGGACGTTTATATGTATTCAAGCATGGGGGATAGACTAGCAAATTTCCAGAAAAATAGTCCAGGGAACAATGATCCAACATTAAGTTGTCCTGCAACAGAGGAGACATATGGAGGTTCTTATAGATTAAAAGCGGGATTAATAACCGCAGATGAATTAACATTAGCAGGAGAAAGTTCGTATGTAGTAGGAAATAGTTATTTAAATCCAGGAGATTCTCAGATGTGGTATTGGAGTATGACGCCGGCCGTTTTCAATTTTGGTGATGCTCGTGTTTGGGATGAGTTTGAGGTTCTGGATCGCGACTATGTCTACATCGGTTTCGCCGTGCGTCCAGTTATCAATGTGACCACTGATGACGGGTTTACGTCTGGAGATGGAACTGCTAGTAGTCCATATAAAATTTCCTGAGTAACGGACAGTTTTAGTAAAAGCGTTGAAAAATAAAGGGAAAATAGATATAAAAGTACGACCAAT
>CALVIS010000030.1 GCA_944331805.1 uncultured Bacilli bacterium | reverse complement strand
GCTAACTGTTATACATTTAGAAATATAAATACAATTACCAAAATGGTATTTCAAAATCCAGGAGGTTTCGCTGGTATCAACAGTCCACAATTCACATCAGGTTCAACTATAAAAGAAAGAGAATTAGCCGAAAGAACTTTAAAAGGAGAATACTACTATCCTGCTACTAATGCTTTATGGTTCTATGCTCCTGGAAGAAATAATAATTGTATTAGTACTTGGTATGACCAAGCCTTAGCAGGAAGATTTAAAAATCATTGTTTCTATGCCCCTGATCCAAATGTATGTCCTCCACTGCATTAACACAATTAAAAATATATTGTCAAATCATAGTAAACTATGCTATAATAAATGTGTTCTTAAAAGAACCCATAGGGGCGTGGTATAATGGTAGCATAGGAGTCTCCAAAACTTTTGATGGGAGTTCGATTCTCTCCGCCCCTGCCATTAAGAAACTTAAAGACCCTTTGCATAAGAGTCTTTTTTTATATTATTATATAAGAAGGTGATACAAATGAGTGAAACTGATAAAAAAAGTTTAGAAAATGCCAAGAAATTATTTTCAAGTGGAGACATTAACAATATTGAAATAGGTACTGTTAAAGGATTACAACAAATTCATAAATATCTATTTGAAGGTTTATATGACTTTGCAGGTATCATCAGAAAAGAAAACATTTCTAAAGGAAATTTTAGATTTGCTAACACTCTATATTTAGAAGATATATTAAAAAAAATAGAAACAATGAAAGAATCTACATTAGATGAAATAATTGATAAATATGTAGAAATGAATATCGCTCATCCTTTCTTAGAAGGAAATGGTAGAAGCACAAGAATTTGGTTAGATTTAATACTAAAGAAAAATCTAAATAAAATTGTTAATTGGGAAAACATTGATAAAAGATTATATTTACAAGCAATGGAACGAAGTCCAATTAATACTTTAGAAATTAAAACTTTAATCGAAAAAAATCTAACAGATGATTTCAGTTTAACTACAATTTTTAAAGGTATAGAAACTTCATATTATTATGAAACAGATGAATATTATTAATATTCAAATTAAACAAGGGGGGATTAATTATGATAGGAGAAGTAGTAAGAGTTACTAGAATAGCAAATGATTTCACTACTAAAGACTTATCTGAAAAATCACAAGTATCAAAATCATACATTAATGAAATAGAAAAAGGTAAGAAAAATCCCTCTGATAATATACTAAATAAGCTAAGTGAAGGATTTAATTTAGATATTGAAGATTTACTTATCTTAAATAAATATCACGATTCTCTTATTGGTAAAAAAGAAAAATTAGAAATATATAGAATGCTTCTTTTAAAAACATTAGAAACTTATGAAGAAATAGAAGTAAAAAAATGCAAATAAAAACATCTTTACATAATTGATGTTTTTTATTTTGCAAGCTCTAACTTACTTTTTTAACGTATATGTAAATGTTTTATCTTCTGAGATTTCAGGAACAAAACGATGTCTTAACGGTCCGAATGTTAAACGAGAAAATGCATTCCCACTAGCACCTACATCAATCATCATTTTAAGTTCTGTTATCTTATCACCACTCTTTTTAGCATTGCTTAATATTAATAAACTATCAACATCTAAAAAATTATCGGGATCAAAAATCTCCTTCATTTCTGAAAGTGATAATTCCATTACTTTACTAGATAATACTTCTATATTATTATTTTTATAAGAATATAATCTTTTTATAACATTACAGGAACTATCATCGCGGACTAAAAATTCATCATTTATACATTTTTCAGGCATATCAGGAATACCAAGATCATTATCACAATCAGTAATGAAAAAAGTAGTATGTCTTACTGCGAAAAAATTTATATCAGTAATACCAATTTCAACAATATCATTACACAAAGATCCATCTAAAAAACGATATTCAATCTTATAATAATGTTCATCATCCTTTAAATAGCATAGTCTCTTATTTTGAAAAATAATCTCCGGATTAAGTCTTTCTATCTCTTGTAAATATGATACCAAAGGTTCAAAAGATAATAATTCCTGTCGATTTTGTAATAAAGATATTAAATTCATATATTTTCATCCTCTCTGATTTTTCTTTAACTATTTATGTACCAATCTGTTTTCAATGAAAAAATTATATCATATACTAAATTACTTTTCAAATTAGCATAATAAAAATATAATTGATGTTATTTACAAAAACTTAACACAAAATAATGTCAACTAACTTGCATTTCTATTATCAAAAAACTACAATTAAGGTGGAGGTAGAATATGGAAGCAAAAGATATTAAGAAAGTTGCCTGTGTTGGTGCAGGTGTAATTGGTTATAGTTGGGCTTTATATTATTCTCTAAAGAAATTATCAGTAAATGTTTATGATATAACTGATGAAGCTTTAAATCTTGCCAAAGAAAGAATTCACGAAAGTCTACTTAACTTAAAGAAAAATAATGTTGTAACAGAAGAAGAAATTAACGAAATCGAAAGTAGAATTAATTACACTACTTCAATGGAAGAAGCAGTAAAAGATGTAGAATTTATTACTGAATCTGGTCCTGAAAGTTATAATATTAAAAGGAAAATGGTTGAAGAAATGGAAAAATATACTAAAGAAGACACAATCATCTCATCATCTACATCAGGACTATTAATCACTGAAATAGCAAAAGATGCTAAACACAAAGAAAGATTTATAGGAGCACATCCTTATAATCCACCACATTTAATACCATTAGTAGAACTTACTAAAGGAGATTATACAACTGATGAAATTCTAAACACTGCTAAAGACTTCTATCAATTAATTGATAAAGAACCTGTAGTATTACAAAAAGAAGCCTTAGGATTTATCTGTAATCGTATTCAAATGGCTGTTTATAGAGAAGTATGTAGTCTTGTAATGAATGGTGTATGTACTATAGAAGATGCTGATAAAGCCGTTACTTATGGTCCAGGATTAAGATGGGCTATTATGGGACCTAGTCTAGTCTTTGAATTAGGTGGTGGTAAAGGTCATATAGATGGACTTATGAAACATCTAAACCCATCTATTAGTCTATGGTTACACGATATGGCAGATTTTAAAGACTTTCCAGAAGATTTTCCAGAAATAGCAAGAAAAGGTGTAGAAGAAGCCTTAAAAAATAGACCTAAAGAAATAGGTAATGATGATGAATCACTTGCCGAATATCGTGATAAAATGCTAATAGAAATATTAAAATTACATAACAAACTATAATTAAAAGTAGATAACAAAATATCTACTTTTTCTTTTAATTATCTGTTATAATTTAATTACTAAGGAGAAAAGCTATGAAAAATAAATATAATAAATTAGTACGTGATAACATTCCAAATATTATTAAAGAAAATGGTGAAGAGCCAATATATCATACTTTAAATGATGAAGAATATTGGAATGCTTTGTTAAAAAAGGATACAGAAGAATTAGAAGAAGTTAAAGAAGCAGAAAGTAAAGATGAAATATTAAAAGAACTAGGCGATAAACTAGAAATTTTAAGAGCAATGGCCGAATATCAAGGATTTACATTAGATGATGTTATAAAACAAGCAGATAAAAAGAGACAAACAAATGGAGGATTTCAAAAGAGATTATTTTTAGAAAAAGTAATAAAAAAAGAGAAAAACTAACCTCTTTTTAATTTTCTGATTCTGCAGTATATAAATTTTGATATTGTTTACAACTTTTTAACAATTCTTTATGAGTACCACTACCAACTAATTTACCTTTCTCTATTATATGAATAGTATCAGCATCAACAATAGTAGATAATCTATGAGCAACTATGATTACAGTATGATCTTTCACTAAGTCATCAATAGTCTTCTTAATATATTCTTGAGACTCATTATCAAGTGCACTTGTCGCTTCATCAAAAAGAATTATCTTAGTATTTAAAAGAAGAGTTCTAGCAATAGCAAGTCTTTGTTTTTGTCCACCAGACAAGTTAATACCACCTTCTCCAATAACAGTATCATATCCTTTAGGTAAACTCATAATATAATCATCTATATAAGCTCTTTTACAATACTCTCTCACTTCTTCTAAACTAACATCTTCCCTAACTAATCTAAAATTATCAAGTATTGACAAATTAAATAGAAAAGGACTTTGTCTAATAATAGAGATATTTCCTCTTAAAGACTCTTCAGTTAAATCTTTAATATTAATACCATCTATAGTAATAGAACCAATACTCGCATCAAAATATCTAAGTAACAAGTTAAATATTGTACTCTTACCATTACCACTACGTCCTACAATAGCAAGCTTCTTATTAGGAACAATCTCTAAATTAAGACCATTTAAAGTATAATCTTCATCTTCTTTATATTTAAACTTAACATTATTAAATTTAATAACACCCTTAGTATTCTCTAACTCTTTAGAACCATATACTTCATCTTTATATAAATCATTATTTAATAATTCTCCTATTCTTTTTAAAGAAACAGTTACTTTATTAAAACTAACTCCAAAGTCACTAATACTCTCAACTACTTCATCAATTCTCCAGATATAAGACTCCATCATTAAGAAAATCGAAAGACTAATAACACCATCTAAATAACACTTACCAGTTGTAAAAAGTATTAAAAACTGAATTAAGAAATAAGCTAAGTTATTAAAACCATAATACCATCTTTCATATTTTCTTACTTTAGCAGTATGACTATAAAGTTTATCTATAACTTTAGAAATATTACTCTCTATTATTGCAGTAATACCAAGTGACTTAATCTCTCTAATCCCTGTAATATTTTCTGTCGCCACTTTTACATAAGAATCACTTTCTTTTTTAATATTTTCTTGGCTTTTCTTAATTCTAGGAAAAAATTTCATCGAAATAAATCCCATAATAATAGCAAGTAACATAATTTCTATAAATAAGACAAGAGATATTCTAATTGCAATAACTATAACTATAATTACAACAACTGCCTTACAAATAAGTCTAACCATCTTAGATAACAGTTCCATTACTCTATCAGGATCAGTATATAGACGGTTAATAAACTCTCCTACCCCTATCTCTTCAAAAGCAATAGCAGGTAACTTATCTATCTTTTTATATAGGTCTTTACTTACATTTTTTGTAAACTTAATCTCAAAATATGTATATAAAGCATCTCTTGGTATCTGTAAAAAAGTGTAGAAAATAATGTAAATACCTTCATACATTGCAAGATAAAAGACAAATGAGTTTATATCTTTAGCAGTTAAAGCTTCAACAGCCACACCCCAAAAATATACAGATATCAAAGCAGGCAAATAAGATAGTGCAACTAAGACAATATAAAGAACAAGCTTTAATTTATCATCTTTAATATAATCCCAAAATATTTTAAAATGTTTTAATTTTTTCATAATAGACACACCTCCAACAAAAAACTACTTTACAGTAGTTCCGCAAATATCATATTAAAAGTACTAAAAGCATGAGACATCTTTTAAAACACTACTGTAAAAAACATGTAATAAAGTTTTCTATTTACACTAGTAACTAAAAGTCTCATACTTATCACTCTTCCTTTCAAGTGACATAATAATATCATATAGATACATACTTGTCAAACTACATATCTAGTAAATTTGAAAGAAAAACTTAATAGCATTATAATATACTCGAGGTGATAATTTTGATTATATGTCCAAATTGTAAAACTGAAAATGAAGATGATGCTAAATTCTGTAAAAACTGTGGTTATTATTTTTTAGAAGAAAATAGTAATAATCAAGATAATAATAAAAAAGAACATAAAAAGAAAGATAAAGTTAAACACAAAACAAAAACCAAAAACAAGACGAAAATAAAAAAAGAAAAAGTAAAGACACCAAAATATAAACAATCAAGTGACAAACCACGATCAAGCATCTTTACTAAAATACTTCTATTATTCTTTATTCTTTTATCTATAGGACTATTAATAATTGCAAGTATTCTAGGTTATCACTACTATGAAGAAAACAATATAGAAGTTCCTAATGTTATAGGGGCTTCTTATGAAGAAGCAACAGTAATACTTGATACTGCAAACTTAAGTTATGAAATGAAAGAAGTAGAAACAACTAATCAAGAAGAGATTGGTATTGTCATAAAGCAAAGTAAGAAAGGCGGCTCTAAAACCCATGAAAATGCTGTTATAACTCTAACAGTAGGAGTTCTAGATAATCACGTTACTGTTCCAAATGTTATTGGTATGACCTTAGAAGAAGCCACAAGTACTTTAAATAAAAATAACATATCTTATAGAATAGAATATGAAGAAACTACTGATGAAGAAAACAATACAGTTATAAAACAAAGTATAAGAGCAGGTAAAAAAATAGAGAATACAGAAATTATAACTATTACAGTTGCAAGAAACACAAATAATAATAGTGATACTGATAATAATGAAACAAATAATGAAGAAACAGATAATAATAATAATAATAATAATAAGGAAGATGAATCATCTAATCAAAACCAAGAAAAAAATCTACAAAACTAGTAGATTTTTTAATTTAAAGAATTACCTTTAACATCAACCTTTTCTATATTAACATTAACATTATTACTCAAGCTATCAGGAAGTCCTTTATTTAATAAAATACTATCTTTTTGCACCTCATAACTACTCTCTAATCCATTTAATCTAAGAACATCCGAATCTACACTCTGTTGATAATCAGCATCATCACTAGGTCTTAGTAAAAATTGACTATTATGAATATCAACATATTTTAATGAATCATTATATCGAGCAAGGCCTTCTAAAAAACTATCGGTAAAACTATCATTTAATCCAGTATCAACTTTAATAACTCCTTCACCGTAATCTTCTAAATCTGCTCCTTCTGGTACAGCAATAGTAACATTAGGCATAATTTGATCTCCAACAGCTTTCTCAATATCTGAAGGAATTAAAGTTGGCTCTGCTCCACTCAGAGCATAAACACCCTTTTGAATATCTCCTCCAAAAGCTTCTTTCATACCAATAGCAAGTAAATCAGCATGATTATTACCTTTATTATAATTGCCTATAACTTTATAGTCATCTCCATGATAACTTCTCAAAGATACAAAACATTCTGTACCGTCTTTATTTAATTCATTTATGAATCTAACATCAACATCAAGACCAACAGCCTTTAACGAATCTTCAGCTTGCTTCATCTGTTCAAAACTAATACCATCATTAACAAGTACTACATTTAGCGTTGATAAAGCTTCAGTACTAGTGTTAATAGCATACTCCTCTCCTACAACAGGTTCTGGTCCTACTACAGGCTCATCATTACCACCTAATATACTATGGCACCCCACAATACCTAAACCAACTACACCTGCAGTAAGAGCGACAACGCTACCTTTTACTATCATTCTTTCAATTCGTAACTTTCCCCTCCTAGATTTTCCAATCATCTCAGGAGTTATATTAATCTTACTACCAACTTTTCTCTCACTCATAATAAAACCTACTTTCTACTAGTATTACTTGCAATTATATTAAGTAATCTAATTACTTCTCCAAGTCCATAAATCATACTACAAAATACAAAACTGCCAAGCCAAAACAATAAAGTTAAAGATAAATTATATTCTGTTTTTGTACAAGTAGCAAATAACTCAGATGTTTCACTACAAGCTGGAAATAAATTACCAACAAGTACACCAACAATAAATAAAAATATAAATAGACATACAGCTAACTGCTGATAAAAATTATAATTTCTCTTTTTCTGAACTTCTTTACTTATTTTTTTTAATTTAGGTAAATCTTCTCTTTCTTCATCAATTTCATCAAATAAATCTTTCATTTTAAAGCCTCCTCATCTTTATTCTTTTTAGGTCTTCCCCTTCTTTTTACTTCTTTAGGCTTTTCTATTTCCTCAGTAGTTTTGTCTTCCTTAACTTCGTCCACATGATCCTCTTTCTTATCTAAAACCTCTTCTGTAGTTTTCTCTTTTACAGACTCATCTATTGTTTTTCTTTCCACATATTCTTTATATAGATAAATATATCTAACAAACATAAACTGATATATCGTTTCCAACAAATAAACAACTACATCTTCAAAACTATTAACTGATACTAAAGATACAATCAAACTAATAGCAATTATACCTATCAACAAATAATAATACTGTCCATTATTAATCTCTGCTAAAGGACTATCAGATAATCTTAAGTCTTTACCAATAACTGTACTAGTAAAGAAAGAATAACCAAAATAAAGTGTAATTAATACATTAAAAGCTAAGTTTAAAATAGAATCAAATCCAAAAGATTGAAATATTGTAAACAAACTAGCAAAAGTACTAAGTAAATAAAATACAAACATAATAACATTTAAATAATCAAAATACTTCTTACCAAACTTAACTCTAATTAAAATAAAATATATTAAACTAATTAAATAAATACTATTATGATTAATAATAGATCTAAATATATCCCCTGCTTCCATATGACTTTGAATAGCAAAAGACTGTGATAAAATTATTAACACAACTAAAAGCCCAATCAAAATATATGTAATCATACTAGGACTATCAAAGAAATCTTTTTCATTACTTTTATTCATCAAACATACCTCCTTACACTTACTCCATTATAATTATAGCATAGTTTTTAAGAAAAAAAACATTAATTTAACTAACTAATGTTCTTTTTCTATAAGCAGTTTTCTCATCTACATCATAATTCTTCTTAATAGATTTAAGACTATTATATTTACCTCCATAATTATCAGCAACTAATTTAATAAATAAACTCTCTTCATAATACCCACCAAGCAAGTTTTTACCATTTTTCATTAGACCATATACTTTAACGATATCTACATTATCCCCATTCATTTCATCAAAAGACCAATCACTTACTTTATAGATACTATAATCTTTAGCAGTAACATCTTGATTATAAATTAAGTATTCTCCACATCTTAAAGTAACTTTCTTAGTATTGCCATCAAATACTACTTTAGATTCATAAACATCACAGTATTCATCACCTGAAAAGTTATTTTTAATTCTTGTTACTAAATTAGTATTAATCAATTCATATAAATAAACAATGTTCTCACTAGTCTCATTATTATAATTAACAGCATTAATACCAACTATCTTAGCATTATATCTAAATACTTGATACCTCTCTTTTTGATTATTATTAATAACTATAAATAAAAGTATCGCACTAAGTATTAAACAAGTAACTGCTACTGTTAAAAACTCATATGTTCCCCTTCCATTCTCATTAAATCTTACTTTCATAAGCTTTAATCTTTCCTTCTATAGTATCATCAACTAATTTAACAGTATCAACACATAATTTTAAAGCACTATCATAACTACCTTTATAGAATAGGGAACTAGCTCTATCAAGGCCATTATTAATATCTTCATGTAAACTTCTATATCTATTACCATAGACAATTAAAGCTTCTGTTAACTTAGCTTTATTTATCATATTTAAAGTTGTATTATAAAGTTTTAAAACTAAATCACGAGCAGTATCAACTCTAGTATTAAGAGTCTTAATAACAATAGGTTTACGAGATAATTCTTTAACTACTTCTTCTATCGCTTCATTCGCTTCATTGAGTTCAACAAAATAGTTATCACTAATTATAGGTAGTTTAAACTCTCTCATCTTCTCTTTACATTCTCTAAGTAATTTATCTATCTCACCTAACTGTTCTCTCGCTCTTTGTTCATCTTCATACATATTACCAAGACTCTTCAAAGCCACATCTAAAGTAGACTCTGTCTGTTTAAGTTTTAAAGTAAGTTCATCTACTTCTTTAGTAACAAGTGAAAAAGGTGTTACTTTATTCTTAACTCTATCAATAAGATTTTTATATTCATCTTTAATAGCAGTTAAGTCTTTATTAACTTCGTTTATAATATTAACATCTTCTTCATTAAGATCATACATATTCTTAATATCATCTAACTGATCATAAATATCACTAACTACTTTATCAGTTTTCTTTAACTTCTTACCAAAATCTCTAATACCTTCTTCATATACTTTCCTTGAAAGTCTCTCTTTCTCAAAGTCTACAAAGATACTATCTAAGTAATCAAGGATAGTTTTTAACTCAAACATACAATCTTCAAGATTCAAGACTTTAATCCTATCAAGAATAGTTCCTACATTCTTACGAGACTCTTCTAAGTTATAATCAAGATTTAAATATTCAATAGGATAACCTTTCTCTGTCATATCTTTAGCAGTATCTTCAATCTCTTTAATTCTCTTAGGTATCATCTGTTTACACATAAGCATTAAATCAGGAACTTCTTCTACCACTATCTCCATATGTTCTATCATAGTATCCAAAGCTTTAACAATATGTACCACATCGCTATACATATTATCATCCATAGCCTTCTCAAACTCTAAGAACCGTTTCTCTATATTTTCAAGTTGTAACTCTATCGCTTCTGCCATCTCTTCATAAAGATTTTTATGGTCATTATATTCTTTATTTAATGCTCTATACTTAGTCTTAAGTTTACTAATAATACTACGATATTTCTCTTCACTCAAAGTTATCTCTTTTATCTGGTCAAGTAAATCATCCGCTTGCTCTCTAACTTTATAGACTTCCATCTCACACTTTGCAATTCTAAATTTAGCCGTCTTATATTCTTTCTTATCTAATAAAGTATCTAACTCTATAAGCATATCATCTATCTTTGGAATATCAACATTTTTAATAGTATCAAATCTCTCTTCCCACTTTTGATACTTCTCTTCCATCTTTTCATTTTTAATAATTGGTTCTAACTTAGAAAGTTCTAAAAGCACAGGTGTACTTCCAATTAAGTTTTTCTCTCGCTCTAAATTGTCGTATATATCTTGGTAATACCTCTTTTGTCTTCTTTTCAAGATAGTGATAATAGTAATTACTAAAATTAAAACTACAATGATAACACAGATTATAAATAAAAGTGTATGTCCCATTACTATCACCTCTACTATAACATCATAACATAAACTAACATTTTATGCTACAAAAACTTGACAAAAAGAAATTTTCATAATATGATATTAGAGCAATTTACTTGAAACAGCAATGTCTTACTTTATTCAATGTGTTTTCGAAAGTTTTAGTAACTTTTGTGCTGGAAGGTGAAAGAAATACTCCCTGAATAAATGGTGAAGACAAATCAAGAAAATGCAAATATAAGGAAAGGAGAAAATACATGGCAAGATATACAGGACCAAGTTACAAACAATCAAGACGTGTTGGTTTTTCTTTAACTGAAACTGGTAAAGAACTTGCAAAAAGACCATATGGACCAGGACAACATGGAAATGCTAGACATGGTAAACCAAGTGATTATGGTAACCAATTAAAAGAAAAACAAAAATTACGTTTTATGTATGGTGTTAACGAAAAGCAATTTAAAAAGACATTTAAAGAAGCTGGTAAAATGCCAGGTGTACATGGTACTAACTTCTTAATCTTATTAGAGTCTCGTCTAGATAACTTAGTATATCGTATGGGATTTGCTACTACTCGTCGTGGAGCAAGACAACTTGTAAACCATGGACACATTACTGTAAATGGTAAGAAAGTAGATATTCCATCATACAGAGTTAAACCAGGAAGTGTTATCGCTTTAAAAGAGAATTCTAAAGATCATAAAGCTGCTAATGAAGCACTAACTAAAGTTAATAAACGTGTGGAATATGTAACTTTTGATGAAAACAAAAAAGAAGGTACTTATGTAAGATATCCTGAAAGAGGCGAACTTAACATGGATATCAATGAGTCACTAATCGTTGAATTCTATAACAAATAGGAAATGAAAAAGTCAAGGATTAACCCCCTTGATTTTTTTATTATTAAAAGATTAAGCACATTAATTATTTAAGTTTTATTCTACCTCATAATATATAGCGAAGGAGGTAAATATGATTTTTAATAATGAAAACAAAGATTATAAAGATAACAAAGATAACTGCCTTTGTGAAGTTGTTAAGTGTCTAGCTAAAAACTGCACAGGTCCAACAGGTCCAACTGGTGCCACAGGGCCTACGGGTCCAACAGGAGCTAGTGGAACAACTGGTCTTACTGGTCCTACTGGACCTACTGGTGCAACTGGACCTACAGGGCCTACTGGAGACTGTACATGTTCTTGCATATCTAGAGGAGAACTAGTAGTAAATGGCGGAATGGAAGACACAGTTGATGATAAACCAAATGGCTGGCTATTCTCTAATCCAGACAATATAACATCAGAAAATAGTCAAGGAAGAGTACATTCAGGAAACTGGTCTGTTAATATAGAAGATGATTCAACTCTATCACAAGTAATAAACAATATAGAACCTGGTTGTTTTTATGAACTAAGCTTCTTTGCAAGAGCAGAAGGAGCACAAGTATCACTTAATGCTAATGTAATATTCATAACTAATTCTGGAGATGTTATTGGTGGTAATATTATGGTAAGAGATCAAGATATGACTAACAATAACCGAGATTTTGCATATTATAAATTAATTACATCACAAGCCCCAGTTGGAACTACAGGAATTAGAATAGAGTTCATAGTTAATGCTAATGGCGATCAGTCACTAGACTTAGATGACGTTTCACTAACAAATTTATAAAAAATAGGAGGGACATTTTTCCTCCTATTTCTATTTTAACTCCATACAATCAAAACTACTTTTAATAACAGAAATAACATCATCACCTGCTACTATTAAAATAGATTTATCTATCGGAAGAGATTTAATAAAACTAATTATCTCTTCCTTTTCATTATTATCTAAACTATGAGTTCTATCAACTATTAACTTATCACCTACAAGAATAAGAGCACTACCGAAGTCTTTTAACTTATATGATGTATAACACTTATCAAAGTTTATTGCATTATTTCTTAATTTTAACTTTTTACCAACCTCTACTCCTTCTTCTGATAAAGGAGGATTACCACTGCCACTAGTATCTTTATCTTCTTTAAAGCTCTTAACTAGATAAATCATTATTTATACCACTGTCTCTCTAAATCTTTATTATATTTTAAGAAATAAGTACGATAGTCTTTATTATTACTACCAAGTTCTTTTGATGAAGATGCCCCTCCTACTAAATAACCATCACTAGTAACTATAACATCACTAAAGTAATCGATACCTTCACCATTCTCTTTATTGTTAGCAAGTCTTTCTAAATCAGTATTATATTTAACAATGATACCACGATAATCTAAGTAATTATAAGTATCAGTAGACTTCTCTTCATCTTTCTTATAAGTATGACCAACGACAATTAAATTATCACCATCACTAACTATCTTATTAAATCTAAGAGCATTATTTCTACTGAAAGTAACTTCATCTAGTACTTCACCATCACTATTATATTTAAGAATTAATCCTTCTGTAACTTTATCAGCATCTTTAGCATCAATATTAATAGTCTTAGATCCTGCTACAAAGAAATCATCTCCAACTTTTACAATAGAACTAAAACCAACTGTATCAGTGTATTCATAAGTCTTAGCATAAACTTGTTCACCATCTAAAGTATATTTAGCAATCATACCATAACGAGTAGCATCTTTACCAACTAAATATAGATAATCTCCATCTATAATAGCATCATTAAAATTACCAGACTTACTTCCCCCATAGTTAGCTCTCCACACTTCATTAAGGTCAAAATCATATTTAATTATCAAAGCTCCTCCATCTGGGTCATTACCAATAACCATATTTTGTAAGATACTTTGACCAACTACAATAAAGCCATCATCAACAAGTAATACTTTATTAAAAGTTGTATCACCTGCTATTTGCACACTCTTAGTATCAACTTGCTTGCCTTCTTTATTATATAAAACAATTAATCCATCAGTAGCATTATCTTCAACTTGTTGTTCATCATACTGTGCACCACCTACTGCAATAAATCCATCTTTATACTCTATAACATCACTAAAGTATGATGAATAACCCTTAGTATAAGCACTTTCAAACTCCACTTCAAAATCACTATTATATTTAGCAAACTTAGCTTTATTATAATCTTTCTCGTAAGAATTAAACTCACTATTTTTAAAGTCACTATTACCAACAACTAAATAACCATCATCTGTTTCTTTAAAACTATTTAAAGTATCAGTATAAACAATAGACTTTGTTCTATTATAATAAGAAAGACCAATATAACAGGCTTCTATAACTATAATAGAAATACATAAGACTATAATTACTCTTAACCATTTAATTAATCTTTTTTGTTCTACTTTTAATTCCTTCTTATTCTTCTTCATCTTTCCCTCCAAAACATGCAATAAAGCATTTCTTCTTACCACGTCTTACTACTACATATTTATTATCTATAGCAATAGACTTATCTATAGTAAAATCTAAGTCATTAATCTTATCTCCATTAATACTAATACTATTATTATTAACAAACTCACGAGCTTCTCTTTTACTACTACAAATATTAAACTCTACAAGAAAATCTACTATATTCATATCTTTATCTATAACAAGTTTATCAAGCCCTTTAAAAGCCATTTCTATCTCTTTACTAGTAAGATTCTTAATATCTCCACTAAACAATGCTTCACTGATATTTAAAGCCTCATTATAAGCCTCTTCTCCATGTATAAAAGTAATAACTTCTCTTGCTAAAGCTTTATGAGCAATACGTTTTTCTGGAGCTTCCATCTGTTCTTTTTCTATCTTCTCTATTTCTTCTTTACTTAAGAATGTTAAGAATTTTAAATAATCAATTACTTTACTATCCTCTGCATTTATTAAGAATTGATACATCTCATAAGGAGTAGTTTTCTCTTTATCTAACCAAATCGCTCCCCCTTCACTCTTACCAAACTTAGTACCATCTGCTTTTGTTAAAAGAGGCATTGTAAAAGCATATACTTCTTTACCAGTCTTTTTACGTATTAAATCTATACCTGCCGTAATATTACCCCATTGATCTTGTCCAGCCACTTGTAAAGTACAATCAAATTCCTGATTAAGATGTAAATAATCTAAAGCCTGTAATATCATATAAGAAAACTCTGCATAAGTAATACCTGAATCAAGTCTTCTTCTAACGATATCTTTATCAAGCATATAATTAATATTAAAGTATTTACCATAATCTCTTAAGAAATCTATTACATTAATATCTTTAGTCCAATCAAAGTTATTAACAACCCTAAAGTCCTTATCTCCTCTTGCAAATATTCTTTCCGCTTGTTCTTTTAAGCAAAGAAAATTATGATTTAATTCTTCCTTACTTATCATAGGTCTTTCACTAGTAGGACGAGGATCCCCAATAAGACCAGTCGCACCTCCTACTAAAAGTATTGGATGATGTCCTGCTTCTTTCAAACGTCTTGCAATTAAGAACGATGAAAAGTGCCCAATATGCAAACTATCTGCTGTAGGGTCAGTTCCAATATAAAAAGTAAGACCTCCTTTATTTAGTTTATCAACAAGTTCAGGACTAGATATATCTTTAATTAGTCCTCTCCATTTTAATTCTTCATATAATGTCATTTTATCCCTCCTAATTTCTTTACTTTAGTATTACCATTTTCATTACCATAACAATATTGGTAAACATCTTCTCCACTCATAAGTGACATCTGAGTAATACCATCAAATAACACTTCTATAGCACTACCATAAGTTTCCCAAAATTTATCATTATCTTTTGGAGACTCTAAATTAAAATCATCTTCTACCTTCAAAGCATCAGCATTTATTTCATCCTCATAATCATGATAAAAATGCTCGATATTTACATCAGTAGGAAAAAAATCATCTTTCTTATCTAATAATAACATCGTTAAAGCCTGACTAGGCTCAACCTGCAATTTACCAGTCTTCCTATACTGATTAACTTCTTCACTATATAATTCACTTAAACTCATACTACCACTCCTATAAAAAATAAAAAGTCCCTATAAACTAAGGACGAGCTAGACCCGTGGTACCACCTTATTTCATAGAAACTATGCACTCATACCTAATTAACGCTTAAGTCACGTTTTTTCTCCATCTATGTAAATTCAAAATATAACTATCTTAGTTCACACCTTCCACTAAGTCTCTTATAGTAGTTATATTTCTACTTTTAGACTTCTAAGAAAAATCTACACTAACTATACCAAAAAATAATCTACAAGTCAAATAATTCGCTATGACTTCCAGTAGCAACTAAAAGTAAAACCAATTCATCTCTATGGTACCTATACACAAGTAACCAATCAGGTTCAATATGGCACTCTCTACAATCTTTGTATAATTTATTGTTTATTAAACCATGATCTTTATATTTTGCTTCTAACAATTCACCATTAGCAAGTTTTTTTAAAATATAAATCAACTTATTTTTATCTTTATTCTGTTTAATTATTTTTTTATAATCTTTCTTAAATCTCGAAGTTATAACTATATTATACTTAGATTTCAGAAAGTCAAACGTCATTCTCCAAATCCTCAATTAATTCTTTAACACTATCGTATTTTTTAGCATCTATTTTACCAGACAATATATCCTCTCCTTCCTTTAAAGCTTCTAATAATTCTTTATTAGGTTTAGGATTTCTAACTTCAAATGGTAAACCATCGCATTTAATAATTTGTTTAATAAAAATATTAATAGCAGTACTCATATTTAATCCTAAATCTTTTAAAATATTAGTCGCTTGTTCTTTATCTTTACTATCAACTTGTACATTAATAGCACTATTTAAACTAGCCATAATTAAATTCCTCCTTTATATAAAAATAGCATAACTTCTCAAAAAAATCAACATAGTAACAACAAAAAAACAATATAATAGCAATAATATTATATGCAAAATAATAAATATTAGTATTAATAACAACTAAATAACTAAAAGTAAAAATTAATAAAGTTTTTCCTACAAGCTATAGATTAAACTAAAAAAGGAATGAAATTACATTTCATTCGTCAACCACTTCGTGGTTGTTTTCTTTTGTGCTAAAATATAATTATG
>CALVIS010000029.1 GCA_944331805.1 uncultured Bacilli bacterium | reverse complement strand
AGACGTATTTTAATGTTTTGGGAAACAAAAATAGGTGTAGTTTCGTTGTATTTATTATGTGTCAAGTAGAAAATTGCAATTTTTTCATTTACTTATCCTGGAATTTTCTTTTCAATTGTTTACAAACAAACGTTTATAAGATATAATGGACTAGAAAGAGGTAATTATGAATAAAAAAGAGATATTTTATGATGAAATTAATTATATAAAAGATGAATCTTTAAGAAAAAGTCTTGGTGAGTTAATAGAGTTATTACCAGATTATTTCTTTAAAGAAGCAGCATCTTCTACTGGTAAATATCATCCTAAATATGCTTTAGGTGAAGGTGGGCTATTACGTCATACAAAAGCAGCAGTTAGAATAGGTTATGAATTGTTACAAGATTTATCTATTAGTAAGAAATATACTTCACATGAGAAAGATTTAATGCTTATGGCTCTTTTATTACATGATGGTTTTAAAAAAGGTCTTGTAGAAGAGAGATATACTTGTTTTGACCATCCTTTAATCGCTAGTAAAGTAGTTCTTGATAACGCTAGTAAAGTAGGGTTAAGTAATGAAGATGCTAAGTTTATAAGTGATGCTATTAAAACACATATGGGGGACTATACAGTTGATTATAATGGTAATGAAGTCTTAGAGAAACCTCATACTAAATATCAGAACTTTGTCCATATGTGTGATTATTTGGCAAGTCGTAAATGTTTGTTAGTACCATTTGATGAACATAACAATATAGAAATATAGGAGGGGTATTATGGGTAAGATTATTGTTATTGAAGGAATAGAAGGTAGTGGAAAAGAGACACAAAGTAAATTACTAGTAGAGTCTTTAAATAAACTGGGAATAAAAGCGATTGAGTTTTCTTTTCCAATGTATGATACACCTACAGGAAGAATCTTTAAAGAATGTCTTTTAAGTAACAATAATTATTTTAATGAAGGAATTGATTCCTTAGACCCTGAACTAGTTTGTTTATATACCGCTGCCGATAGAAAATATAATATTAAAAAAATAAATGATTACTTAATGGATGGTTATATCGTTGTTATTAATCGTTATACTAGTTCTAATATGGCTAATCAAGGTAGTAAGTATAGTGATAGTGAAGATAGATTTTATATGTATCAGTGGATTGATAAATTAGAATATTGGCTTTTAAAGTTACCTAAGCCAGACTATACAATTTTACTTAATATGCCTTATAAATATAATAATCAATTATCTTTTGATTTAACTAAAGATAATTCTAAAGAAGAAAGAGTATTACAAGCTTACCTTGAACTTGCAGGACTTTATAACTGGGATATAATAGATTGTATTGATGAAGAAAAAGAAAAAACTATAGAAGAAATACATAAAGAAATAATAGAACTTTTAAAAGATAAAGGTATAATCTAGAGAGTTTTGGAGAAAGTATTAATAAGAAAGGCCGTGATTAGATGGATTACTTACTAATACTTTTAAAAACTCTTTTCTTTTATTTTGCCATAGTTATATTTTATCGTTTTATGGGTAAAAGAGAAGTAGGGGAACTTAGTATAATAGATTTAATAGTCTCAATACTAATTGCAGAACTTGCAGCGATTAGTATAGAAAAATATGATAGTAGTGTCTTTCTTATGCTTTTACCTGCTACTCTTTTAGTAATATTACAAATAGTTATCGCTAAAATATCTTTAAAAAGTGCTAAAGTAAGGAGTCTTTTAGATGGAGATGCTTCTGTTATTATCGATAATGGCAAAGTTAATTTTAAAGAAATGATTAAACAAAGATATAACTTAGAAGATTTACTTACTCAGTTACGTGCAAAAGATGTTAAAAGTATTGAAGAAGTGGAGTATGCTATACTTGAAACTAGTGGTAAACTATCTGTATTTACAAAAGATGCTAATAATAGTGGACCATATCCTCTACCATTAATTCTTGATGGTAAAATACAGGCAATGACATTAAAGAAAATAAGAAGAAAAGAAAAATGGCTTAATGAGCTACTTGCTAGTAAAAAACTTAAACTTGATGATGTATTTTATGCCTTTTATAAAGACAACCAACTATTTATTATTAAAAATAGTGATTGTATCTCTTAATTAGACAATAAATTTATCTCTTTAATAGTATGATAAGTATATGAAAAGAGAATATTATTTAATACTTATCATTTTTTTATTAGTTATAATTTATATTTTTGTACCTAAAGATACTTTAAAAAATATAAATGAAACTAAGTTAGATGTAGAGAGGAGGGCAGTGTTTATATCATACATTGAACTTGGTAATAATTTAAGAGGCAAGAGTGAAAAAAAGATGAAAAGTACTATTGATACTATGTTAGATAATGTTAAAAGTTTCGGATTTAATATGATAATACTACAAGTAAGAAGCTTTAGTGATGCTATATATAAATCATCTATTTTTCCTAGCAGTAGAAGTGTTGTTAATAATGAAGGAGATGATCTTTCTTTTGATATTTTAGATTATTTTATTAAAAAAGCTCATAAGAAAAATTTAGAATTACATGCTTGGATTAATCCTTATAGAATAAGTAATGATACTAATATTAGTATTATAAGTAAAGATAATCCTGCTTATAAGTTATTAAATACTAATGCTGTTAAAGTAATAGATAATGTAGGAATTTACTATAATCCTGCTAGTAGTGAAGTAGAGTCTTTAATTCTTGAAGGAATAGAAGAGATAATAAAAAATTATGATGTAGATGGGATTCATTTTGATGATTATTTTTATCCTAAGAGTTATGATATAGATAGTGCTAATTATGAAAAGGCAAGAGTTGATAATAGTAGTTTAACTTTAAAGGAGTTTAGATTAAATACTATTAGTTCCTTAATTAAAAAAACATATAAACTGATTAAAACTTATGATAAATTTATTTTATTTGGTATTTCTCCTGATGGTAATATAGATAATAACTATAATAGTAATTATGTCGATACTAAGCTTTTTTGTACTGAAGAGGGCTATCTCGATTATATTATGCCACAAGTATATTATGGTTTTCTAAATAGTACTAAACCATTTGAAGATACTGTAAAGTCCTGGAATAATTTAATAACCAATAATATAGAGTTAATTCCTGCTCTTGCTTTTTATAAAACTGGTAATATAGATGAATTTGCTAAAGAAGGAGTTAATGAATGGATAGAGTATAATAATATAATAGCTAGGGAAGTAATGCTTAGCCGTGAATTATCTAATTATAGTGGTTTTGCACTATTTCGTTATGACTCTATTTTTAATGATAACTTGACAGATACTTCATTTTTAGAAAAAGAAAATTTAAAAAATATTTTATATTAATTAAAAAAATGCTATAATGAAATAAAGATAGGTGATGGAATGGGAGAAAAAGGTTTTACATTAATAGAATTATTAGCAACTATAGCAATACTAGCTTTACTTATGTTAGTTGCAGTTCCTAATGTTATGAGTACAATAGATAAGAATAAGCAAAATACATATGTTGAAGATGCAAAAAGAATGATAACTTTAGCTGAATATGAGGTTAGAAGTAATACTGATATTGAATTGCCAACCTCGGGAAATTGTATAGTTATACTTTTGGGAGCTTTAGATTTAAGTGATTTTAATGAAGGACCAGAAGGTGGAGCATATGATTTAGATAAATCTTATGTAGTTATTGGCAGAACAGGAAGTACCTATGAATATGCTGCTAGTATCGTAGAAAACTTTGATGGTAATACAAGAGGACTGCCATTGATAACTAGAGATGATTTAAATAAAGAAAGTGCTAGAACTAAAGTTGTTTCTGGTTCAGATTTGACTATTGAGGTTCCAACAGTTGGTTCTATACTTAATGGATATACTGTTACAAATATTATTGACAGTTAAAAAAAAATTTGTTATGATTTAAAAGTAAGATATGGAGGTTAGAAAAATGAAAAAGAGAATGAATAAGAAAGGATTTACTTTAATTGAATTACTTGCAGTTATTATCATTTTAGCAATATTGATGACTTTAGCAATTACTGCTATGTCAGGTTATATTAGGGGAGCAAAACGTGATACTTTTGTTACTACTGCTCAACAATATGCTAATGCTGTAAGATTAAGCTTTGTAAATGGAGATTATGCTGCAGATAAAATGCCAACTTATGGTGAATGTTTAGCAGTTTCAACTAATAAAGTAGCACTTGAAAGTGGTTCTCACGAAAGTCCATTTAATTCTGACTATTCAGATGAAAGCTTTGTAATTATTTATAATAATTCTACAGCTGGAGCAGATAGTTATCAATATTTTGTTCAAATGTCTGATGATGCTAATAATGGTTTTGGAGTATTAAATGAAAATGGTCTTGATGGTGACTTAGTTAAGGAACAAGCAGTAACTGCTGAAGGTAATTATCAAACAATTTCTACTATGACTGAAGGAACTAGTACAATTAATTTATATAATGCTACAAGTAATAATACATATGAACAGTTAAAAAATGCTGAAGGTAATCCAGTAAGTTGTACAGTATCTGGTATAATTCAATAGTAATTATTATATTCCAAAAAGAGTATTTAAAATACTCTTTTTCTATTGTCAAATTTTAAAATTTAGTTATAATAAATATTAGTTCTTTGGGGAGGAATATAAATGGCGAAGTTACCTATTTTGATTATTAATAATGCAATAATTTTTCCAGGAATGGAGTATCGGGGAGAGACTGTAGATTTTTATGAACAAGGAATTATTGATGCCGTAGATAAGACAGATAGCAAGGAACTTGTTATAATCCATTCTATCGATAATATCAGTACTGATGATGTTACAGAATTCCCTAAAATAGGTCTTTTAGCAACCTTAACTTTAAAACTTAATATTCCAAACTCAAAAATGCGTTATATCTTTATTGGTTTAAAAAGAATAGAGATAACTTCTTATGAAGAAGAAAATGGTGTATATTATGCTAATTATAAAGAAATAGAGAATACTACTGATAATTCATTAGAAGAAGATAAGTACTTAAATATGTTATATCGTAATTATGAGAAATATGTTAGAGAGATATCTACTGTTAGTAATGCAATGTTAGGAGAGATATCTTCTATAAAAAGCTTGGATAAATTAACAGACTTTATAGTGTCATTTCTTAACTTGTCTCCTGATACTAAAAAGAGTTATTTATATGAGTTAGATCCTATTAAAAGGGCAATTAATTTAGTTAGTCAGTTAAAAGAAGAGATAAATCTTGCTAAGCTTGAGAAAGAAATAGAAGTAAAAGTACATAAAAGAATTGATGAAGATCAAAGAAAATACTACTTATCTGAGAAGTTAAAGATTATATCTAATGAACTTGGTACTGTTAGTAGTAAGAATATGATTATAGATAATTATAATAAGAAATTAAAGAAGCTTAAGTGTTCTAATAAAGTAAGAAATAAGATTAAAGAAGAAATAGAGCATTATAAATCTATAAATGAAAATGTTCCTGAAGCTTCTATATTAAGAGAATATCTTGATTTAATGTTAAGCTTACCTTGGGATTATAAAACAAAAGATGTTACTGATATTAAAGAAATAGAATCTACTTTAAATAATAGTCATTATGGTCTTACTAAAGTAAAGGAGAGAATTGTTGAGTATATTGCTGTTAAACAAAATTCTCCTAAAGAAAAGAGTCCTATTCTATGTTTAATAGGTCCTCCTGGAGTAGGTAAAACCTCTCTTGCTAAAACTATTGCTAAAGCTCTTAATAGACGCCTTGTTAGTGTTTCTGTTGGTGGTGTTAATGATGAAGCAGAGATAGTTGGTCATAGAAGAACTTATGTAGGGGCTCTACCTGGTAGAATAATTAGTGGGATAAGAAAGTGTGGTAGTTCTAATCCTGTCTTTATAATAGATGAGATAGATAAGATGACTAAGAATTACAGAGGGGATCCTGCTAGTAGCCTTTTAGAAGTCTTAGATAAAGAACAAAATAGTACTTTTTATGATCATTATCTAGAAGAAGAATATGACTTATCAAGTGTTTTATTTATTGCCACTGCTAACTATGAAGATCAAATACCACCTGAACTTAGAGATAGATTAGAGATAATTTATTTAGATTCTTATACTGAATATGAAAAGTTATCTATCACTAAAAACTATTTAATACCTAAAGCTTTAGATGAACATGGACTAACCTCTCTACAAGTTAATTTTAGTGATAAAGCGATACTTGATATTATTAATTACTATACTAAAGAAGCAGGGGTTAGGAACTTAGAAAGACTAATATCTAAAATACTTAGAAAGATAGTAAAACAAGTCTTAACGGAAAATGATCCTGTCTTTTATGAAGTTACTAGTAAAGACTTAGAGAAGTACTTAGATAGGAAAATATATACTAATAGAGAAAATAAAGAGACTAAATTAAAGGGTGTTGTTAATGGTCTTGCTTACACCCCATATGGTGGAGATATTTTACCTATAGAAGTAAACCACTATAAGGGAAGTTCTAACTTAGTTTTAACAGGTTCTCTAGGGGATGTTATGCAAGAGTCTGCTAAGATTGCTTTAAGTTATATAAAAGCGAATGCTAAGAAGTTTAATTTACCTAAATCTATCTTTGATGATGATATTCATATTCATGTCCCTGAAGGTGCTATACCTAAAGAAGGACCAAGTGCAGGTATCGCTCTTACTACCGCTTTAATTAGTGCTTTTACAAACATCAAAATATCTACTCATATCGCTATGACAGGAGAGATAACTCTTCAAGGAGATATTCTAGAAATAGGAGGAGTTAAAGAAAAAGTATTAGGAGCTTATAGAGAAGGAGCAAAGACTATTTACTTACCTTTAAAGAATAAGAGAGATGTTAAAGATATACCTAAAGAGATAAGAGAAAAGTTAGAGTTTATTTATGTTTCTAATTATAAAGAGTTATATAAAAAATTATTTGTTAGTGAGGAAGTATGCAGTTAAAAGATTTATCTATAGAAAATAGACGCTATGCTTTAAATATAAAAGCAGATATGACTGATGATGAGAGATTAGATGTCCTTAAAACAAATGATTATAATGCTACTATTAAAGGAATACATGCTCTACTTGTCAGTGAACCTAACTTTTTTCTTGTTAATGAAGATTTCTTAGAAACTGCCTTAGAAGTTTCTACTATCTATAATGATAGATATGCTAAAGATAGATTAAGTAAGTTAAAAGAATTAGATAAAAGTGAAATGGAGAAAAGAGCAAGGTCATATATAGAAAGCGAATATTTAAAAAGAGACTTTATCTTTACTTATGAAGATTATTTACAACTATTAGAATTAGATGATTTACTACTAAGAGAGACTAATTATAATTATCTTTTAGGCAATCCTTATATTCTCTATTCTATAAGTTACATAAAGAAAGAGTTTAGTGATTATTATAGTATTAATAGAAAAGCAGATAATTATTTACTTACAATATTAAATATCTTAGAGAAAAGAAATTATTATGATACTAAAGAAGTTTCTTCTATTCTAGAATTATTTCCTCATAAAGAAGATGAAAAGATTATTACTTTTGCAAAGAAGATATAGTAATAATCTTTTTCTATTATCATATATTAGAACTAAGGAAAGGAGATAATGTATGAAACAAATAGTAACTTTAGAAAAAGAGATAGCTTTTAAAACGATGGTGGGAGAAATTAGTAGTATCTCATTAGAACCAGATCTAGCTTTCATCAATGATAGTGAGATTGAAGGTAACTTAATAATAAGTGGTACTTATAAAATGACAGAAGCTAGTACGATAGAAGAAGAATTTAGTTATAAAGTTCCTGTAGAAATTATGCTTACTACTGCTTTAGAAGAAGAAACAAGAAAGGTAGACATTAATAACTTTACTTATGGGGTTGTTAATGAAGAAGCTTTAAGTATTACAGTAGAACTTCTAATAGAAGGTTTAGAGAAAATAGAAGTTGAAGAAGTAGAAGAAGAGGAGGAAGAAGTAGAAGAAGTTATAGAATCTAAAGAAGAAGAGAGTAATGATATAAGAGAAATTAAAGATGAAGATATAAAAGAAAGTGAGATTATAGAAGATAATACTAGAGAAGAAATAGAAGTATTAACTACTGATGAAGAGGAAGAAGAAACTTCTACTTTTGAAGAGAAGTTACCAAGTTTAGATGAGGTCACTGTTAAAGAAGAAGTACCTGTTATGAAGGAAGAAGAAGTTATAGAAGCAGAACCTACTATGAAAGAAGATACTAATAATAAACAAGTAATGGATTCTATCTTTTCAGCTTTTGCTAATACAGAAGAGACTTATTCTACTTATTCAGTTTATATATTAAGAGAAGATGATAATTTAGAAGAAGTAATCTCTAAATATAATACTAATAGAGAAGTATTATCAGAATATAATGACTTAGATAACTTAAAAGTAGGCTCTAAACTTATTATTCCAACATCAGTAGAATCTAATGATTAATAGATATACTTACTTAAAAGATATTAAAGTAATAGATTATGATAAAAGAAAAGTCTTAATTAAGAAAAGAAAAAAGTATGATATAGATAAAATATATAAATACTTAGATGATCATAATATTAATAACTATTTAAGGCCCTTTAAAATAACAGATAAAGACTTGTATTTTGATTACTTAGATAAAAAAGACTTAGATAATGATGAAGTTGCAAAACACTTAGTCTATGCTTTAGCAGATTTACAGAATAAAACTACTATATATAAAGAGATAGATAAAGATAAATTAAAAGAAGAGTATGATACCTTTAATAATAAAATAAACTACTTAGAAGAGTATTATTTTACTATGCAAGATATAATTGAAAATAAAGTATATATGGCACCATCTGAATATCTTTTTATTAGAAATGCATCAATTATCTATAGTGCCCTAAATTACTCTAAACATCTAGTAGAGTCTTGGTATAAAATAATGAAAGAAAAAAGACGTGAAAGATATGTTTATGTTCATGGAAAATGTGAGTTAAGTCACTTTATAACTTCAGATAATGATTGTTTTATAAGCTTAGAGAAAGCTCATTTAGGTAATCCTACTGAAGATTTTCTCTATTTCTTTAAGAAAAATTATGATGATACTGATATGTTAAGTAATTTTAGACTTTATCAACATAGATATCATTATAAAGAAGAAGAATATCTTTATTTACTTATAAATATAACAATACCAGATAAAATAGATATATATCCATCTAGTTTAAGTAAATGTATAGAATTAAATAAGTTTTTTGATAGATTAAAACTAACTAGTGAGTTTATTTCAAAAAATGAGAAAGATAAGAAGCACTATGAAAAGCACTAATTCTATTAATAATAGTAAAGCATGTATTCTTGTTACTAAAAATAAAAGAAGTACGGCTTGGTAACATATGATAACTGCAAGGGCAAGTAAAGAACCTAAATAGAAGATACTGGTTCTTCTTTTTTGTTTACAAAAGTTACATCTACAGAATGGACTATGTTTATTTCCTTTAAAACGCATAAACATCACCTGTAATAGTTTATGAAATAGTAAAAAAGATGTTAAAAATCTAAAAATAATGATAGAATGGAAGTAGGGAAGTGGTAGTAATGATGTATTATGATATAGATGAGATAGATAAAATATCAAGAAAAGTTATGGGATTTAGTAGAGATGATGTCCTTGATTATAATGAGGTTGTTTTAAAGTATGCTTTATTACTTTCTAAGTATGCTACTAATTTGCCTGCTAATGAATTTTTAAATTTAGATTATTTTGAAACTTTAAATTATAGCTTTAATCATTGTACAGGGTTTGTTTTAGAAGATTATATTGATTTAAATGAAATTTATATTAAGGAAGGAACAAAAGAGAATCCTCGTTCTAATGCTGTTTTAAATGCAGGTAAGAAGGTTGTAGAACGCTTTAATCTTTATGGTTTAGAAGAAATAGGTAGTAATATGGCAATGGATTTTGTTGCTATTGGTAATGCTATAAATGATTATGAAAAGTCTTTAGAAAATGATCATATTAAAATACTTAGTTAGGATGTGAAATTATGAGAAAAGTAAATACATTAGTTAAAAAAAGTGATGTTACTAAGTTAAAGAGTTATTATGGGGAAGCTTTAAGTAATAAGGATTTTAAAGATTATGTAGATAGTTTAGATGTAAGTAGTGATATATTAATTAAATATACTACTAGTATCGAAGATGCTGTTATAGAAAAAAATAATTGTAAATCTTGTCCTGGACTTAAAAATTGTCCTAATACTGTAAAAGGACATGTTTACACTGCTATTAAAGATGGTAATAATTTAAACTTTAGTTATATACCTTGTGATAAATTAATTAAAGAAGAAAATACTTATGCTTATAAAAAGAATATTACTTGTTTTGATTTACCTAAAGAAATTAGTGAAGCATCTTTTTCTAAGGCTTATAGAGATGATAAGAAAAGACTTCCCATCTTTAAATATTTTAAAGAATTTATGGATAGTTACTTAAAATATAAAAAAGGTAAAGGACTATACTTAAGTGGCTCTTTTGGAAGTGGTAAAACTTATTTAATAGCAGCTCTTTTTAATGAACTTGCTAAGAAAAATATATCTTCTGCTTTAGTGTATTATCCAGAGTTACTTAGAAGTTTAAAATCATCTTTTGGAAGCGATTATGAAGCTAAGTTTGACTTTATTAAAACAGTTCCTCTTCTACTAATAGATGATATAGGAGCAGAGAATACTACTTCTTGGAGTAGAGATGAAGTCTTAGGACCAATACTACAATATCGTATGGAAGAAGAATTACCTACATTTTTTACATCTAATTTAACTTTAGATGAGTTAGAGAGTACTTTAAGTACTACTAATAATGGTATTGAGAAAGTAAAAGCGAAAAGAATAATAGAGCGTATCAAACAGTTAACTGTTCCGTTAGAATTAATTAGTAAAAATAGAAGAAATTAAAATAAAGTATTATATTTTTTTAATATGTGAAAGAATTTATATTAAAATTAACTAGCTCTTATGTATAGCCTATTTTTAATAAAGATGTTACTAATAACTATCTAAAAAAAGGATTAAAACTACTAAGTGTAGTTTAATCCTTCTTTAATACTCAAAGTTAATTTTGATCTTTTTCTGTGAACCTTTTTCTAGTATTTTTAATTTGCAAGTTCATTATAAACATTTTTATCATAGTTATGTTGCTCGTTTTCTAGTTCATTTAATTCACTAGTTGTTATTAAGAAAAAGTTATATTCTAAGATATCACTACCATCAGTAGTAATTGGATCATCCCAAGTAAGATCTAAATGATACCAAGTATTGTCTAAATTAACAGCATTCCAAACATGGTTTTCAGATGATATCTTATAACTTTTAATTCCCATGTCCTCTAAAAACAATTCCATCGCATCAGTATATCCACCACATAAACTATAACCTTCTAAAAGAGTACCATAGGCAGTATCTGATTTATATCTTACGATATTATTATCACTTCTATCACTATCATATTTACTATTATTAATAATATAATTATGAGCTTCCTTAATCTTATCTTCATTACTCATAGAATTATTCCATATTTCACTTTCTACTTCTTTAACTTTCGCTTCAATTAATTTAATATCACTATTACTATAGATATGTTCAATCTTTAAAGTAACTTTACCATAATCATCATAACTAGTTTCTAAATGTCTAAAACTATTAAATGGATGAACAAAGTTATTTATCGTTGATAGAACTCTTTGATTATTAGCAAGACTATCAACATCATCTATACAGGAAGAATACTCATCAGTACAGTAAAATGAAAATTCTTCTACTCCAGAGTTTAAAACAGTGTAATAAATATTTAATAAGCCTTGATAATCATTAGGAGTAAAGTCATCAGTTATCTGTACATAGTTGAAATCATAATCTCTTGTATAATCATTAGACTCTGTTAAAACAACATCTTTATTCTCTTTAACAAAATAAGTTCTATATAAATTATATAAAGGACGTCTAAAAGCAAAAGTAAATCCAAATAAAATAACTAAAAATAATAAAATAATGTATTTTTTCATAAGATCCTCCTATTTAATTCTAGCAAGGAAGGGAAGTTTTGTAAATCTAAAAACAAAATAAATGCTTCAATCTATGTAAAATGTGATATATTATATAGTAATTATTAAAAGGGGGAAAATAATCTGAAAAATAAAACTAAATTTATTTTAGGAAAAAACCTAAAAAAGGGCAGACTTCCCCTTACCCCAATAAAAATCAAAATTTAACTACTTGAAATAGAGGCATTCTGATTAACTATTTCTAATAGTTCATCAGATGTAAGACCTAAAGAAAGTAATTGTTTAAGAGATTGTTTAAAGTTGTTTTTGGTATATTTTATTCTATCTTTATCAGAGGTTTCATTAGATGCTAAGTCACGAGGATTCCAAGCCTCTCCAGTAGATAACATATGATAGATAGCAACTAAAATCTTTCTAGCAATAGCAATGATGGCACGTTTCTTACCACGATGTTTAGAAATCTTATTAAATTTATTAGCATAGTAAGTATTAGTTTTATCTTGAACAGCACTATGTGCGACCTCAACTAAGCAAGGTTTAAGATAAACACCAGCACGAGATATTTTAACAGATTTCTTTTTACCAGCAGATTCATTACAACCTGGAGCAAGTCCAGCCCAAGAAGCAAGTCTATGGTGGTTAGAAAATTGTGACATATCAGTTCCTATTTCAGAAAGAATAGTAATTGCAGAATTTCTATCAATACCAGGAATTGTCATAAGAAGATTAATATAATCTTCATAAGGAGCAACTAAAGTATCAACAGTTTCTCTTAAATCATTAATTTCGTTAGTTAAATAATTAATGTGATCTTTGATAAGTTTAATTCTTAGTTTTTGTTCATTAGTGAAAGTAATACCAGTAATAGCAGATATAATGTCTTCTTTAGATGATTTGCAATTTTTACGAAGACAATTTATAATATCTTCATCTGAAAAAGAATCATTGTTTAAGATGATATCAATGATATCTTGACTAGATTTACCAAAGATATCAGAGAAGACCATATCAAGTTTGCAATTGCCAACAGTAAGAGCATTAGTAAATCTATTCTTTTCAGATGTTTTATTACAGGTAAGTTTGTAAAGATATCGGTAAATTCTCTTAAGACTCTAAAGTCTTTATAAGGAATAAAACTAGAACGAACAATACCTAACTTAAACAAGTCTGCAATCCATTTTGCATCCTTGTTATCGTCTTTCTCACCTTTGATGCATTTAACCCATTTAGGATTGGCAACGACGACATTAGAAATAAAACCTTCTAATGCATTGTATACAGGAATATAATACTTGCCGGTAGATTCCATACATACATTTTGACAGTCGTTTTCTAAAAGCCATTCTCTAAAACCAATTAAACTGTTATTAAAGGTAGAAAAACGTTTTTTAAAATATTTAGGTATTTGGTTAGTTGAATCACAAATAACTGCAACAATAAAAGTTTTGTGAACATCAACACCACATGCTTTTGGATAAATAACTTCCATAAATAAATCCTTCCTTTCAAAATATTTTTGAAGGAGTGAGTTGTCTATGTAGGTAACACTAAGAATTAACTAAAGTCAATGATTAATCTACAGTCTCAAAGGAACTACTTATGTGTGCTTGAAACATCTACATTTGCACTGCTTCTTATTCTGGTTTAATCCGTAATGAGTTACAGGAAGTCTGCAACTCTCCTCCCCGTGCTTTGTAGTACACACTCCTTCATGACTGTTATTATATAAGAAAATAAATTTAGTTCAAGGTTTTAATTCCTATGTGTGCCTTGAACGTAGAGAAAGGAATGGGGCTTCTTATGAAAATGGAGGAAATAGAGCAATACCATGAAAATACAGAAAAACAATATTTAGATTTATCTAATCAAATAGCAGAAAATATTATTAGAGAATATAAAAAAATTGGACCATATATTAATATTAAAGGTACTTTTAGTGATAAGCTACTTTATAATTATTTTCGTTTAAAAAAGAAAGGAAAACATCAAGCTTTAGATAAAATACTAAATAGATATAATTTTGATTATAGCTCATCTATTAAAAGAGCAATTTATGATTTGTTATGTGGTGAAAGAAAGAATAGTCTACTCTGGCCTGGAGTAATTAGTGAAGAAGATGATGGCTTTTTATATAGACTTACAACAAATATAGGAACAATAAAGGTTTATAAAGCAAGTGAGATTTTTAAAGACACTAAATCTGCTTATATTTTTAAGAGAAATCTTATGAATTGTTGTTATAAGAGAAGCTTTGACTTTTTATCTGAAAATAGAGATTATAAGGCAGTACTTTCTTATAATAATAATTTATTTGCTGGATGGTATTTTCATGCTTATTTAGAGAAAGATGATATAACATTAGATATTGCTGGTAATGCTTTATATAAGAGTAGGGAAGATAAAGAAAAAGTGCTTAATGGAGAAGTACTTGCTAAACTTACTTATGATGAAGTCCTTGATGAGTTTACAAAAGTGTTAGAAGAAATTCCTGATTTAGATCCTGATGATGATAAACTCCAAGTATTAGCTTTATACTACGGAAAAAAGAAAGGTATAAAATAAAAAGAGCCTTAAATTGCTCTATATTTATCACTATCTTTATATGGATTCTTAGGATCAATATAATCTGTAAACATAATACCATTTAAATGATCTATTTCATGTTGAAAGGCAATAGCAAGTTCTTCTCTTGCTCTTACTCTTATTTTATTACCTTTAGTATCATATCCTTCTACTGTAACTCTAGCATATCTTGGTACAATACCATCAACTTCTCTGTTTACTGATAAACATCCTTCTCCCATTTCTACATATATCTTTTCACTTGAATTACTAACAATTTTAGGATTACAAATAATATAAGTATCAAACTCTTCTTCATCTACTTCATGAACAATTACTAAATATCTTTTAGGAATACCAAGTTGTATAGCCGCCATACCCATACCAGGACGAAGATTATACTTTTCTGATAATCTTTCTATTTGACTGTTAGTTAGATATTCTACCATTAAGTCAATAGTCTTTAAATCATCTTTACTTAATGGAAAAGTAACATCTTTACTAACTAATCTTAATCTCTTGTCTTTTTCATCTAATATATCTTTATTTCTTAACATCTAAATACCCCATTTCTTGCTATATTTTATCACACATCTAAAAAAAAAGAAAGGAAAACCTTTCTTAACGGGTAAATCTGGCACCAATTACAATAACTAATAGTATAAATAAAACTAAAATTATGGCATAGTTATTATTGTTGTTATTTCCCCAGCCCCAACCGCAACTAGGGAAAAACCATTGATTACCGCATCCACAACTTGGGAATGAATTGAATGATCCACCACCATAATAATACATAGTTAAAAACCTCCTTTTTCTAATATAAGATATGAAAAAATATGTCAAATTGTTAATGAATTTGACTATGTGACTTTAAACTATCTTTAATTTATGGTATTCTTAAAGAAAAAGACTAAAGATAAGGAGGGTTAGAATAATGACTAAACTTAAAGACATAATTAAAAATATAGATAAACCATTATTTATTCTAACTCTAATTCTCTTTGTATTAGGCTTAATTATGATTTTCTCTGCTAGTAATGTTACATCATACATGAATGGAGGAAGTCCTTATGCTTATTTTTTAAGACAAGGGCTATTCTTAATAGTAAGTTTTATCTTTTGTATAATTATGGTTAAGTTTAATACTAAGTTTTATGGAATGATGTCAAATATCCTTTTAATTGCCTTTGTAGCAGTTCTTATTTTATTACTTATTTATGGTAAAGCGACAAACTATGCTGTTAGTTGGATTCCAATTGGTCCTTTTACCTTACAACCTAGTGAATTTATTAAAGTAATTATGATTGTTTTTATGGCTAGATTTTATGAAGTCCATGAAAAACGATTAAATAACTTTTTCATTGCCATTATTCCTTTAATAATAGGAGTAATTATAACATTCTTAATCATGTTGCAACCTGACTTAGGAACTGCTATTATCTTTGCAGGACTTACAGGTATAATATTTTTCTCATCCCCTGTTCCTAAACTTATTAAGTTAAAAGTCATTGGCTTATTCCTTGGCATGTGTTTAGTAGTTGGGGCGGTCCTTATTATGACTGGAGGAAGTTTTCTACAAGCAAGACAGATAGAAAGATTTAACTTTACAAGACCATGTGATAGATTACTAGATACAGGTAATCAAGTATGTAATGGTTATATCTCTATTAATAATGGTGGTCTTACAGGAGTAGGACTTGGTAATAGTACTCAGAAATATTTATATTTACCATACCCTTATACAGACTTTATTTTTGCTGTTACTGTTGAAGAGTTAGGACTTGTTGTAGGTATTATAATAATACTAGTTTATCTTTATTTACTTTATCGAATATTAAAGATAGGAAGAGATAGTTATACAAATAGAGGAGCCTTACTTTGTTATGGTGTCGCTGTCTATATTTTTTTACATGTTATAGTCAATTTAATGGGCTTATTTGGTCTTATGCCAATGACAGGAGTACCTTTGCCTTTCTTAAGTTATGGTGGTAGTTTTACTTTATGTTTAATGGTTTCCCTTGCCATTGTTCAACGTGTAAATATAGAAAATAGACTAAGAGATGAAAAAAAATAAAAAAAGTATGAATTTTGTAAATTGACCCCTATTTTAGGGGTCAATTTTGCAAATTCCCCGGGCGAATTTTGAAAATTTACCCTATTTTTGGGGGTGAATTTTCAAAATTCACTTTTTGCATTTATTTTTTATTTCTGGTAGTATCATAACTGGAAAGGAGGAATTGTGAAATGACTTTTACTTATCGTCATAGAAAACAAATTATTCTTTGTGGTTTAGGACTTGTTTTGCTATTAGTCGTAGCATCTATCTTTATCTATAAAAACTTTGACTCAAAAGATAAAGATGATGAAAATATTGTTTTAAATACAAAGAAAGACATCAAAAAGAATGAAGAGGAGGAAGAGGAAAGTGATGTTTACTATCAAATAGATATTAAAGGAGAAGTAATTAATCCTGGTATATATACTGTTAAAGAGGGAAGTAGAGTTATTGATGTCATAAGATTAGCAGGTGATTTAACAGAAGTTGCCGATACTTCAGTTTTAAATCTTTCTAAGAAAGTTAAAGATGAAATGGTTATTATTGTCTATAGTTATGATGAAGTTTTAAACTTTACAGAAACTAAAGAGAAAGAAGAAATAGAACAAGAAGCCTGTATAAATCAAAATGGTATTACAAACGATGCTTGTATTGAAGATAGTACTGATGATACTAGTTCTAGTAGTGTAGTTATTAGTGGTAAAATATCACTTAATACTGCAACCCTTGATGAATTAATGATGCTTCCTGGTATTGGTGAAGCGAAAGCGGAAGCGATTATTAAATATCGGGAAGAAGTAGGAGCATTTCAAAGTATTGAAGAGTTAAAAGAAGTTAATGGTATAGGAGATGCTATC
>CALVIS010000028.1 GCA_944331805.1 uncultured Bacilli bacterium | reverse complement strand
ACCATAATAGCAGTTTTACCTAAGTCTTTAACCATCTTATAAACATCATCTGCAAGCATTACTCTAGTCATTGCATCTAGTGCAGAAAATGGTTCATCTAAAAGTAATATATCAGGTTTAGTAGCAAGTGTCCTGATTAGAGCAACTGGATGAATGCTATTAAGACACAGAACAATCTAGTTTTTTATTATCATCTATATATTGATAATTAAGATTATTATCTTTACTAATAACATTCTCTCCAAGTTTCTCTTCTATATCTTTTCTAGTATTACTAGCAACTTCGCCACCTGCTTTAGCAATCTTTCTATTTTCATTTAAACCATAAGGTTTATGCTTCTTAGCAAGCTCACGAGTAGTAATTTCACCAATATCAGCAAGCAACACCTCAATATCACTCATATTATCTCTTAAAGACTCTTTTCTAAGACCTTTAAATTCTTTGTATTCTTTAGCAGTCATTAAAGACCATTCTCTATAGATATCGTTAGTAAGTATTGCATATTCTACATTACTGTCAACACCATTATCTTTACATACTTCAGTAAGTTTCTTTCTATCCTGAATACCTTTAATTCTTTTAATAATCCAATCTTCATCATATCCTTTAGCTCTATAAGTATCAATTGCTCTTTGAACTGCAAGAGAAGGATCAAAAGTTTCATCAATTCTTTCACTACCAAGTTTAGCAAGCCATCCCTTTATAGGTTCAGCATTTTTACTAGGTATTGATTCAATAATTCTAAACATCCCCTCAATATCAACAACATCAGTTAAACGATATTTACCATCTTGAGCTTTTAATTTTAAAGCGTTACAATTAGTAACGGTTTCATTTCCTTCATCTTTAAGACGCTTTTTTAATACTCTCCAATAAGTTTGTGGATTAGTACTACCTGTCAAAACTCTAACTATATCAACTACACTAATATAATATGTTTCTTTTTCATTATCCCAAACAGTTCTAATTGTTTCATTGTTAAATAACTTATTTACAATATGCATTTTATCTTGATTCATCTATAATTCCTTCCTTTCTTTTTCACTAACTATGCTAACCATAATTTAAAAAGTCATCTCTAGAGTTAGTAAATGATTCGATTAATATTAAAATATTTTCGATATCAACAACATCAGTGTTGTAATGTTTAACTTCTTTAATTTTTAATTTAAGTTGGTTACACTTTGAAACCAACTCATTTTCTGTTTTTAAAACTGTATTTAACATCTTGTACTTTAGATTTCAATTAATCACAATTTGTGACCGTTTCATTCCTTGTAAATAGTTTAGTAATTGTTTCTAACTTGTTTTGTTTCATATTCTTCTTCCTTCCTTTCTTCCAAAATAGTAATTATTTTAGTTATAACTAGTTGTAGCCAAGTTCCCTAGTATTTTCATATAGCTAATGAAAAACATTAACTAAATACAATAAAAAAAGTGATATCAATCACTCTCTCATCTTTACCATCCCTATTAATATAATATACAGCTAAACTAATTTTTTTTCATAAATTCCACTTAATTTTTATATTTCTAATATTATCTTTAACTTTACCTACATAAATCTTATCTATAAACTCATTAACAACAACTCTATTAAGACAATCTAGTTTTTTATATTTAGAGATTATTTTATCATCAAAACTTTTAATATTCTCTTTATAAATACTAATCTTTTTATTAACATCATTTAACTGTTTATAATATTTATTAAGATTATCTTCATAATTACTTATTAAAGTCTTAAATACCTGGGTAGAAATAACATCATCTACCTTATCTTCATAAAGACTTTGTAAATAGTTTTTAGATTCATATATTTTTTTATTAATAGTAACTAACTCACTTTCTAAAGACGCTATCTTTTCTTTATATACTTCATTATATTTTTTATTAACTTTATCTTTTAATAACTCCTCATCATAAAATTTATCTATTAGTTTATTAATTAACTCAAGAACAATATTTTCTAACAAATCATATCTAATAGAAGACTTATTAGAGCAGATAGTATTATTAGAACATACTAAATACTGATGCTTTGAAGAGTTTTTCTTTCTTAAATAATGACCACAGTCTAAACAAAAAACTTTACCAGAAAACAAATGAACAGTATTACTACTTCTAGGCTTAGTTCTATTTTTCATCTCCATCTGCACTTTATAAAAAGTATCTTTATCAATAATCGCTTGATGAGTATCCTCATAACTTATCCATAGACTTTTATCTTTATTAATAATTTTGTGATTCTTATAACTAACAGTAGTTCTTTTACCCTGTACAAGCTTACCTAAATAAACTTCATTTTTAAGTATTGACTTAATAGCATTACTATTCCATTTAATCTCCTCTCTTTTTTTATTACTAACAACATTTAATTTAATTCCCTGTCTATATTTGTATAAAGAAGGACTAGGTATATTTTTATCATTTAAATATTTTGCAATAGCAGAGTAGCCATAGCCCTTTAAATATAAATTAAAAATATCTTTAACTACTAAACTTGCCACTTTATCAACAACTAATTTATTATTATCACTACTATCTACTAAATAACCAAAAGGTGCGAAAGGGGAGATAAACTCACCTTGTTTCATCTTAGAATTAAAAGCACTTCTAATATTATTAGAAACATCCTCTAAATACCATTCATTAACAAGACCATTAATCTGCCTAGACTTCTTATTACCAGGATTTTCTGTATCAGCATTATCAGATAAACTAATAAATCTAACATTCCACTCTTTAAACTTATTATTAATATATCTTTCAACAATTTCCATATCCCTTGAAAACCTAGACTGACTCTTACACAAAACAATATCAATCTTACCATTTTCACAGTCCTCAATTAATCTTTCAAACTCTGGTCTAAAAGTACCTGCTCCAGATAAATCTTCATCACAGTATTCACCAATTAAATTATAATTAGGATTATTATTAACAACTTCCATTAACATATGTCTTTGATTTTTAATGGATTCACTATCATCTGTTCTATTTAATTTATCTTTATCTTCAATAGAAAGTCTTAAATAAATTGCAACTCTAAAGATATCTTTCATTCTAAATTCATCTCAAGAGTAGTAATAATTCTATATAATTTATCATTAATTATTTTTTTTAATTCATCATCACTAATAGATTTATCATATTCTTCTAACACTTTATAAGAACACATAAAAAATCACTCCTCATTAATCTATATTAAAAAGAGAAGTGATTTAATACTTAAGAAATTAATAAATATTATCTTTTAAGAGCTTTCATAATCTCATCTTCACTAATAGGTCCTTGTCTTTGAATCTTTATATCATTATCAGTACAATCGATAATCGTACTAGCTTCTCCAAAAGATACATCACCCATAACCATTCCATCAAGAGTAGGGCATTCTATCTCTATCTCATCCAAACTTTTACATACATCCTTACCAGATTTATTAGCACTACTTAAAAATAAAGGACTACCAACTTCTTTAATTAACTCTTTTAAAAATGGAGTAGGGGCCATTCTAATAGCAAGTTCATCTGTTTCTCTTGTCCCTGCATTATTAATATATGAAAGTACATCAGGTCTTTTATTTAAAACTAAAGTAATAGGGCCTGGCATAAAAGCTTCAATTAATTTAAGAGCATTATCATCAAGAGTAGCAATACTTTTAATTTGTTCTATATCACTACACATAACAGGAAAAGACTTAGTAGAAGGACGATTTTTAACACTAACTAACTTAAGATAAGCCTTGCTTGAATTAATCCTAGCACATATTCCATAAACAGTATCAGTAGGAACACTAATAACACCATCATTTTTAAGAACATTTGCAACTTCTTCTATTTCACTTTGTTTATATCGCTTCATAAATTCACCTCTGTTTAAAGAATTGTATCACTGACTAATAAGACTTGCAAGTAATGTCGTAAGAAATGTCGTAAGAAAATGATGGATTATTGCATTACAAATGATTAAATGATAATATAAAATTAATCTATAAGACGGTGATATTAATATGTTAAAAAATATTGAAGGAACAACTATAAAAATAAAGTTCAAAGATGAAATACTAGAACTACCAAAAGATATAAAAGAAAAAATAAATAATTTTTGGGAACAGAGTAAGAAAGATAATCCTAGTCTTTTTAATGGCGAGCTAATATGTGTAAGTGAATATAAGGAAGCAAATAATTTAATAGAGATTACTTGTGAAAGAACACATTATTCACATCATTTATATGATGAAAGAGTAGGATTGCCTAAAGAATATGGTTGTCATAACTTAGTAGTAGGATGCTTATTAGAAACTAATGATAATTATTATGTAATAGGAGAGATGGCAAGAAATACTTCAGTTCCTAACTGTTTACAAATACCAGGAGGTAATGTTGATAATACTGATATTAAAGAAGAAAGGGTAGATATATTTAATGCTCTAATAAGAGAATGTAAGGAAGAGGTAAATATTAATTTACAAGATAAAAATATTGTAGAAAGTTTTGAGATAAAATATATAAGTTTACCAAATGAAATATCTAATGCCTATCTCATTATCGCTAAAAGTAAGTTAAGAATGACTAAAAATGAAGTGATAGAATACTACAAAGAATATTTAAAATATCTAAAAGATAATAACTTAGAAATAGAATTCACTAGACTTCACTTTATAAATAAGAAGAAAGTTAAAGAAGAATTAGATAGATTAAAAAATCCTAAAAGAAGTTACTTAGAAGATTTATTAGAAATAGATAGTTATAACAAAAAATAATACTAATTATAAGTGATTTATATTAGTGTTTTTTACTATTGACAATTGAGCAATTATTCAACTATAATGAAGATGGTTGAGTAAGAATTCAACTATAACATATAATATTAATAGGATGTGATGATATGTCTAGAAATGAATTTTCATGTGATTGTAATATTATTCATAAGGAAGCAGTAGATAAGGTTTTAAAGAAAATGCCTTCAGAAAATACTTTTAATCATCTAGCAGACTTATTTAAACTAATAGGTGATACAACAAGATGTAGAATCCTTTTTGCACTTGATCAAGATGAAATGTGTGTTTGTGACTTAGCCAATGTTTTAAATATGACTAAATCAAGTGTTTCTCATCAATTAGCAACCCTAAGAAGAAGTGGCATAGTTAAATGTAGAAGAAGTGGTAAAGAAGTATATTACACTCTAGATGATGACCATATTGTTAAACTATTTGAAATAGGACTAGAGCATATTAATCATAAAGGATAGAAAGAAGGAAATAATATGAAAGATTATAAATATAAAATAGAAGGATTAGATTGTGCTAACTGTGCTAATCTTTTAGAAGAGTCTTTAAGAAAAATAGATTTAATAGAAAATGTCTCTATTAGTTTTATGATGGAAAGATTAACTTTTAGTTGCAATGAAGATAATTTAAACGATGCCTTAAAACAAATTAAGAAAGTAATAAGAAGAGAAGAACCAGATGTAAGTATCGAGGAGGTTTAATAATGACAAAAAAGATGAAGAAGAAACTAATTAGAATTATAATATCTTTTATCTTACTAATACTAGCATTTATCCTTAAACTAGATAATGTTATTATCAATGACATTCTATTTATTATCTCCTACCTAATAGTTGGTTATGATATCATCTTAAAAGCTTTAAGAAACATTACAAGAGGAAAAGTCTTTGATGAAAACTTTTTAATGACTATTGCAACCATTGGAGCCTTTTTTATAGGAGAATTTCCTGAAGCAGTTGCAGTAATGCTTTTCTATCAAGTAGGAGAACTATTCCAAAGTTATGCTGTTGATAAATCAAGAAAATCAGTTTCAGAACTAATGGATATAAGACCAGATTATGCTAATCTTTATCAAAATAAAAAGACAGAAAGAGTAGATCCTAATAAAATTAAAGTTGGTGATATTATCTTGATAAAACCAGGAGAAAAAATACCATTAGATGGTATAGTAGTAGAAGGTAACTCTCTTCTTAATACTCTTGCTCTAACAGGAGAATCTATGCCAAGAAGTGTAACTGAAGGCGATGAAGTATTAAGTGGATGTATTAATAATGAAGGAATACTAAAAGTTAAAGTAACTAAAGAGTTTGGTGAATCTACTGTTAGTAAAATCTTAGACTTAGTAGAAAATGCTAGTAGTAGAAAATCTAAATCAGAAAACTTTATCAGTAAATTTGCTAAATACTACACTCCAATAGTTGTAATAATCGCTATTATTCTTGCATTTATTCCACCTATAGTATTAGATACTAACTTTAAAACTTGGATATATAGAGCCTTATCATTTTTAGTTGTATCTTGTCCTTGCGCCTTAGTAATATCAATACCTCTAAGTTTCTTTGGAGGAATAGGTGCTTCATCTAAAATAGGAGTTTTAGTAAAGGGTAGTAACTATTTGGAAGCTCTTGCTAACGCTGAAATAGTTGTTTGTGATAAAACAGGAACCCTAACAGAAGGAATATTTAAAGTTCAAAAAGTTAATGCTATAGATTACTCAAAGGAAGATTTATTAAAATATACAAGTTATGCAGAAAATTACTCTAATCACCCAATTGGCTCATCTATTAAAGAAGCTTATGGTAAAGATATTAATGAAAAACTAGTTACAAAAACTAAAGAACTTAAAGGTAAAGGAGTTATTGCAAAAGTAGAGTCTAAAGAAGTTTTAGTAGGTAATGAAAAATTAATGGAAGAGTATAACATTGACTATATTAAGAGTAATGATATTGGAACTGTTATTTATATCGCTATTGATAATAAATATGCAGGTTCTATCATTATCTCTGATAAAATTAAAGATGATGCTTATAAAGCAGTTAAAGAATTTAGAAGAAATAATGTTAAGAAAATAGTAATGTTAACAGGAGATAGAGAAGAAATTAGTAAGAATGTCTCAAAAGAATTAAAACTAGATAAGTATTATGCTGAACTACTTCCTCAAGATAAAGTTAAAAAAGTAGAATCTTTAATGCAAGAAAAAAGTATTGATGGTAAACTAGTATTTATAGGAGATGGTATTAATGATGCTCCTGTTCTTGCCTTATCAGATATAGGAGTAGCGATGGGAGGACTTGGAAGTGATGCGGCAATAGAAGCAGCAGATATTGTCATTATGACAGATGAACCATCTAAACTTGCAAATGCTATTAAAATAAGTAAAAAGACAATGCAAATAGTAAAAGAGAATATTGTATTCGCTATCACAGTTAAAATACTTGTATTATTACTAAGCGCCATCGGTATTGCTACTATGTGGGCTGCAGTCTTTGCCGATGTTGGTGTCTCAGTTATCGCTATTATTAATGCTTTAAGAATACTAAGAGTAAAAGAGGATTAATTATGAAAAAAATAGTTTTAAAAATAGGTGGAATGACTTGTAGTGCCTGTTCATCAGGACTAGAAAAATATCTTAATAAACA
Source organism: uncultured Bacilli bacterium (assembly GCA_944331805.1). Lineage (GTDB taxonomy): Bacteria > Bacillota_I > Bacilli_A > RF39 > UBA660 > Onthousia. The sequence continues at coordinate 10,336 of CALVIS010000028.1, read as the reverse complement.
AGAAGGAGTTACTAGTGCAACTGTTAATTTAGTCTTATCTATCGCTACTATTACCTATGAACATATAACTGTTAAAGATATAGAAAGATTTATTAAAGAAGCAGGCTTTACTAGTTTAGAAGAGTTCAAAGGAATAGAAGATAAAGTTACTAACAATACTGATAAGATAAAACTAATAATCCTAGGATTACTTATTATCTTTATTATGTATATATCTATGGGAGATATGTTAAACTTACCAAGTATCCCATATCTTAACCATAATCATCCTCTTATTTTATCCACAACCCTGTTGATAATTACTTTAGTATATTTAATCTATGGATTAGATATTATTAAAAGTGGTATAAAGAATTTACTTCATAAAATGCCTAATATGGATACTTTAGTAATGTTTAGTGTCATCTTTAGTTTCCTCTATAGTCTTTATAGTTATATAAATATATTAAAAGGAAATAATGCCTACATCCATAATCTATATTTTGAATCTACTTGTATGGTAATTTACTTTATTAAACTAGGTAGAGTATTAGAAGACTCTAGTAAAGATAAAACTAAAGATGCTATAAGAAAATTAGTCCAAATAACACCAAGTTATGCTATAGTTAAAAAGAATGATAAAGAGTTAAAAGTAACTATCGATGAAGTAGAAGTAGGAGATACTCTAATTTGTAAAGCAGGAGAGAAAATCGCTGTTGATGGCACTGTTACTAAGGGTAAAACCTATGTTAATGAAAGCTTTATCACAGGAGAAAGTGCCCCAGTACTAAAAGAAAAAGGTTCAACTGTTATCGCCGGATCTATTAGTTATGACGGCATTATTGAATATACTGCCAAGAAAATAGGAAGAGATTCTACCATATCAGAAATAGTTAAACTAGTAGTAGAATCCACTAATACCAAAACTAAAATACAGCGTCTTGCCGACAAAGTAAGTGGCATCTTTGTTCCAGTTATTTTAATAATTGCCTTCTTAACATTTATAATCCAAATGCTTATAGGACTACCTTTAGAAGAATCACTAATTCATATGGTAACAGTCTTAGTAGTCGCTTGTCCTTGTGCCTTAGGACTTGCCGTACCACTTGTTGTAGTTGTAAGTAATGGACTTTGTGCTATGAAAGGATTATTCTTAAGAAATAGTGAAGTCTTAGAGAAAGCTAAAGATATTGATACTATTGTCTTTGATAAAACAGGAACCCTTACAAATGGAACTTTAAATATCTATAAGACATATAATTATTCTAATTATAAAGATAATGATTTAATTAATATTGTATCTAATATAGAAAAGAGTTCTTCTCATCCTATAAGTACTGCCTTTAAAGTTAAAAAGAAGTTAGTTGTAACTGATTTTAAAACAATAAACGGTAAAGGAATAAAAGCAAGTATTAATAACAAAGTTTATTATTTAGGAAATAACACTTTATTAAGAGATTTAAAAATAAAAGATAATCATAAAGAAGACTATAATAATTTAATAAATAATGGCTGTAGTATTATCTATGTAATAGAAGAAGGTATTGTTATTGGTCTAATAGGTGTTAAAGATACAGTTAGATCTAATATAAAAGATATTATAACTAAGTTTAAAGATAATAATATTGAAGTAATTATGTTAACAGGAGATAATGAAGTAACTGCAGAATTAATTGCAGAAGAGTTAGGTATAACTAAAGTAATATCTAATGTCTTACCAAAGAAAAAAGCCTCTGTTATTAAAGACCTTACTAACAAAGGTAAAAAAGTAATAATGGTAGGAGATGGTATCAATGATGCACCTGCTTTAGTAAATGCCACTATTGGTATAAGTGTTAATGATGGAACAGATGTTGCCATGGACTCAGCTGATGTAATCCTTATGAATAACGATATTTTTAATATTTTAGACCTTATTAAAATAAGTAAAAAAGCATATTTTATCATTAAAGAGAACTTATTCTGGGCCTTCTTCTATAATTTACTTATGATACCTATCGCTATGGGCTTATTAGAAAATTATGGAATAAGTATGAGTCCTATGTTTGCAAGTATTGCTATGACTATTAGTAGTTTAACAGTTGTTATAAACTCCTTAAGACTTAATAAAATGAAGATGTAATAGACAAAAAGTATTATTTGTGATATAATATGCACTATGAAAAACAAAGGGGGATTATATATGTTAGATTTTACATATGAAAATTTTGATGATGAAACAAAAGAATATCTAAATAAAGCAATGGATATTTATTCAACAATAAAAGATAAGAAAATTAGTAAAATAGTAGGTTTTCTAGGAGATAAGAAAAAATATACTTTTTCAACACAAGATAAAAAAATACTTTCTTTATTCATAGCAGGGTTCTATGCACCTAGTCTTAGTAAAATATTAGAAGGATATGATGATTTAGGTAAAAATGATGCCTTTGATTTTATAAGCACTAAGGAAGAAGATATAAGTAATTTAGAGAAAAAAGAATACAGTAATTTCTATGAAAAATATATGAAATCAGAGTTAATGTCTATCAGTGAGTATTGTGTAAGCTATCATGAAATAAAAAAGATAGCATCTGAAACAATATTTTTATCATTAGAAGGAAATGGAGCATCTATACATAATTCTGATATAATGAATTATTTTGCAGATGCTTACGATATAGACGCATTGTTTTTTGGTGAACATCCGATTTTTAATGCCATAGAAAATTACGCTACATCAAAAGGTTTATTACAAGAAAAATCTAATAAATTCAGTAATTATTATGATTATTCCGACTTATTTAATCCAAAAAGCAATTATGATAATAAAAATTCTGATAATATACCAAAATTTAAGTTTATTGGAGCAACACCATTAAAAGATATGTTCAAAGAAGTTTTTGATACAGGAGAAAAGCCTCCAATAGACCAAGAAGAGAAAAAAATAGATTTAGATAGCGAAGAATTATGGTCTATACTTGATGATATAAAAGCCAAATTTATTGGTCAAGAAAGAGCAGTAGAAGATTTATTTTATAATATTGTCAACAACCAAGATTTAGCAAAAGAAACTGATACTTTTGATGGTGAAAGGTCTATAATATTTCTTGATGGTCCAACAGGTACAGGTAAAACTGCTATTACAAGAGAAATTACAGATAAGTTAGATATACCATTTACAGCAACTTCAATTGTTAACTATTCTTCAACGGGATACGTTGGTGGAAATATTACCGATACCTTAAAGGAATTATATAAAAAGGCAAATGGTAATTTAGACAAAGCTGAAAGAGGTATTATTGTTTTTGATGAATTTGATAAAATTATATATGACCGTAAAAATGGTGGTTTAGAGATGAAAAAAGCTGTTCAACAACAATTACTTGATTTTATGGGTGGAGGAAAATATGAAATCGTTGTTGGTGATAATCCATTTAATATGAGAAGAGTTAGCTTTGATACCTCTAAATTAACTTTCGTATGTCTAGCTGCCTTAACAGACTTAAGAGATAAAAAGACTAGTAATAAACAACTAATAGGTTTTGGTAATAGAATGGAAGTACATGATAATGAAAGCTATACAATTACACCACAAGACTTGATAGATTTAGGTTATGAAAGAGAATTAGTTGGTAGGTTTAATACATATTTACATACAGATGAATATTCTAATCGTGGATTACTTAGAATTTTAAAAGAATCTACAATAAGCCCTATTATTGGCTTTGAAAGATGGATAGACTCTCGTGGTAAGAATTTAATAATAGAAGCTGGAGTTTATGAAGCTATCGCAGATGCTGCCTATGATTTAAATACAGGTGCAAGAAGTCTTCAAACTGTAATGAATAATATAAGAACACCTTTCTTAAAAGAAGTTTTATGTGGTAAAGAAAAAACAATTTATTTAGATGTTGATACTGTTAAAAATATAACTGAAGAGACTGTAAAAAGAAAGGTTAGAAAATAATATGCAGTATGAATATAATGGTAACTTATTAGAAGAAGATAGAATAAATCTAGTAGCAAATGAAATAATTACTGCGTATCCTGAAATACCTATTGATAAAGCTAAAGAAATTGCTATGCTTGAAGGTAAAATCTCAACTGCCTGTAATTTAGAAATGGTATTTACAAGATTATACAATATTATGTTAATAATGAGTAATGATAAGAGTATTGTAAAAAAAGTATACCTAGATTTATTTAATATCTTAAATGTTAATGTTAACCAAAATGATGAAAAAATAGATTACTATTATCAAGTTTTAGAAGAAATTTATAATTTTTTAAACAGTGAAAGAACTTTTCCATCATTAGATGAATTTATATAAAAAGAACTGAAAAAATCAGTTCTTTTTTGTGTCATCAATAAAAAAATCATCTATCTTTTTATCAAAAATAATTGAAATTTTATAAAGCAATTTTAAAGAACAATTCTTTCTAGTATCATTAGGAGCTTCTATTCTTTTTAAATACTCAGGACTTACTTCTAACATCTCTGCTAAGTCCATAAGTCTAATATTTTTCTCTTTTCGGTATTTTTTAATATTTTTGCAAACAACTTCTCTAAAATTTGGATTATAGTTCTTAAATTTATCCATCATTTGCATCACCCTATAGTTATTGTCCCACAATAGAAGAAAATAATAAGTAGACTTTTTGTCCCTGAAATGTTATGATGTTCATATAGGATAAAGAAAAGGAGTACAAGAAATGAATGAAGGTTTAAAGAAAGTAAAAGAAAGATTAGATGAAAATAGTATTAAATATGTTGAAGATGAAGACGAGATTATTATTAATAATTACAATGATGAAATAGGTATGTCTATTAGATACGTTATAGCAGCAGTTGAAACAGTAAAACCTACTTATAGGCTTGTTGTTATAAGCAGTTCTATTACAAAAGCTAACAACGAAATTGAAATGTTAAAAGTAATTAATCATCTAAATAATCGAGAAAGTTTAATAAGATACATAATAAGTGATGAAAAGAATATTCATGTAATGTCTATAAATTTATCACAGATTGATGTAGTAGCAGATGATGCTTTAACTCTTTTATTGTGTCTTGACCAAGATATTACAGAAAACTATAAAGAATTAATGAAGTCTAACTGGTCAGAAGAGGTTCTTTAATTATGGGCTTACCTGTTTTGTTTGGTTGGGGTAAAAAAGGAAAACAAGTGGGATATATAGGAATAGACAAATGTCCTAATTGTAAGCATTATGTACATTTATATTTATATGAATATGCTAGTGTTTTTAGATTATATTTTATTCCCATTTTAAAGTGGAATAAAAAATTATATTTAGTATGCTCAAAATGTGATGCAGCCTGGGAACTTAATGGAGAATTTAAAGAAGAACTTATAGAAGAATCCCTAACATCACCACCTATGGAAACTACAACTTTACTATGGAATAAAGTTGGTAAAGTTATTGATGAAAATCTAGATATTTTAATGAAAAAATATCCAGAAGATTTTATTAGCCCAATGGTTGAGACGTGCATAGCAAATTTATGTGATGAAATATCAGATATTGTAAGTATAAGAAAAATGTCTTTAAAGTATTTAGAAATGATATTAGATGAAGACAAACCAAGGTAAGGAGGAAAATTAATGTATTTTACATCTGGAAGTGCTAATGAGTGGAGAGTCAATAATGCAAAAACAGTAACAAAAAAATGCCGTTACTGTGGTAATACTGGGGAACATTATGTTTTAGCAAGACTAGTAGGTTTAGCCTTAGGTTTTGTATTTCAACCAGCAAAGACAAAACTTGGCTTTAGAAAGTATTACTTAGTATGTCCTATATGTCACAGGATTAGTAAAGAATTAACAAAAAGTGAGTTAGAATATCTAAAAGAGCACTACTATGAATAAGTGTTCTTTTTGTGTCTTAACAACACTCAACCAACTCTTTGTCTCATACCACCACTTAAGCTTCTAGGAAACTTATCAATAAATTCACTCAAACCATAAGTATCAAGTAATTTTAAGACATAAGCTTTATCTTCCATACTTACTTTACCTTTTAATTTAAGACCCAAAAGACAGTTATCTAAAATATTAAGCCAAGGAAATAAACTATCTTTTTGAAGCATATAACCAAACTTTATATCATCTTTAGAAAACTTTATATCACCACTACTTTTTGTCTCTAAATTAGCAAGTATTGATAACAGTGTACTTTTACCACAACCACTTGGTCCTACTATTACAATAAACTCTCCCTCATTCACTTTTAGATTGATATCTTTAATCGCTTCTATTTCACCACTTTTATCTTGATAATTTTTAGATAAATGTGTAATTTCTAAAATATTATTTTTCATACATCAAGTCACTAAATGGAACTTTACTATCTAATTCTCCTGCATTAATCATAATATCTTGTAAGTGGTCAAATTCTTCACGAGTAAACTCTGTATTATCAGGCCAAGCATCAATAGATCTATAACGTTTTACAATCTTTGTTAAATCATCAGTTGATGTATCAGGAAATTGATCTATTATCGCTTCTGCTACCTCTTTATCAGAACTATTATGAACAAAGTCAATTCCCTTTTGAATCGCTTTATCAAAGTTTTCGATTAGTTCTTTATTTTCATTTAAATAACTATATCTAGCAAAGAAAGCAGTATAAGGAACAACTCCACCAAGTTCACCTAAACTTGCAACAACATAACCATAACCTTCTTTTTCTAACTCTAAAGCATTAGGTTCAAACAAAGCGACAAAGTCACCTGTCCCTCCAATGAAAGCACTACTCATAGCAGAGAAAGCTACAGAAGTATCAATATTAACATCCTTCTTAGGGTCAATTCCAACATCGCTTAAAGCCCATTCAAGAGTCATCTCAGGCATACCACCTCATCGGTAGTTAAACTTATAATATATTTAATCTAAACACATAAAATTAATTAGGTGGTTAAATTGAAAATTGTAAATATATTTAATGAAAATGGAAAGACATTACAACAAATAATAGAAGAGTTTTTAATAGACTATTATATGGAAAGTGAATATGAAAAGTAAAACATTTAATGTCGCTTTTTATATTAGATTATCTCGTGAAGATGGTGACAACTTAGAAAGTGAAAGCATCACAAATCAAAGAGATTTATTACATCTATTTTTAGAGAAAACAGAAGAAAAATTAGTTTACATAGATGAATATATTGATGATGGCTTTACTGGTTCTAATTTTGATAGACCTTCTTGGAAAAGATTAATTAAAGATTTAGAAAATGGAAAGATTAATACTATCATTACCAAAGATTTATCTCGTATGGGTAGAGATTATATCTCTATGGGGGAATATATTGAAAGAATATTCCCTGAGAAAGGTATAAGGTATATCGCAATAAACGATGATATTGATACTCTCCATGAAACACCAGGGTTAGAGTTTTTACAATTTAAATTAATGTTTAATGATTACTATTTAAAAGATACATCTAAAAAGATTAGAAAAGTTCTAAAATCTAAAAAGGAGAAAGGAGAGTTTCTAGGTTTCAAAGCCCCTTATGGTTATCTAAAAGACAAGAGTGATAAACATAAACTAATAGTCGATGAAAATATTAGACCTATTATTAAAAGAATATTTTTTTTAGCATACACCGGCAAAAGTCCAAGACAAATAGCAGATATTTTCTCAAAAGAGCATATTCCTACTCCTAGTGTTTATGCTAATCTAAATCGTGGTATAAATAATCCTACTTATAACATATGGTGTCCTAGAACTATTGAAGAAATGCTTACTAACGAAACATACATTGGTAATATGACTCAAGGAAGAAGAAAAAAGTTAAATTATAAGTCTAAAAAAGAAATTAGAACCCCTAAGGAAGAATGGATAATAAAAGAAAATACTCATGAAGCGATTATTGATAAAAAGGTATTTGATACAGTAGGGGAATTACTTAAGAAAAACAAAAATAAACCTACTGGCAATAATATAATGTTACTTTCAGGTTTTATGGTATGTAAAGAGTGTAATCATAAAATAGGAATAAATAAAAGTAGTGATGGTAAAAGATACTACTGTCATTGTTCTTATTATACAGCTCATTCTAAATATGGTTTATGTACTCCTCATAGTCTTAATTATAAAAAATTAGAAAATCTCTTTTTAGAGGAGATTAGAAAACTGTGTAAGGAGTATGTAGATAGTACTAACTTTAAAGAAATGATAGAAGAAGCTAGAAAGAAAAATGATAGTAAAACTAAAAGGAAAGCTGAGCTTAGTATATTAGAAAAAAAGATTAAAACTAACAACAGTTATATAGACAAAGTATATGAAGATAAGTTAAATGGTAATATTGATATAGAGATGTTTAATCGCCTAACCACTAAATATAAAGATGAAATAATCTCTTTGAAAAAAAGGATAGAATCTATTGAAAAAGAAAGTACAGCCCTTGATAAAGCAGATACTAATAAAGATATACTAGAAAAGATAAATGAATATCTATACTTCGAAAAACCAACTAGAGCCTTACTAGTAAACTTAATTGATAAAATACTTATAAGTGAATATAAAACTATAGAAATCCACTATAAATTTAAGTTATACTAATGAAAAATATAGAGAAATATGGTACAATACCATTATGTACTATAGGATGTGATAATTATGGAAAAAGAAAATTACACAAATAAAATTAACGAAATTTTAAAAACTGTTGATAGATTGATATCTAAATATGAAGGGTATACAGATATTGATAAAATTAAAATTATGATTTCGGATAGTGCAAGTTTTACTATTAATGATGGTTATATTAGAGGTAAACAAAAAATTGTTGATGACATAAAATCAACTGCTCAATTAGAACAGAAATTAAAAAATACAAAAATAAATGTATATAAAAAAGATGTTGAGTTGGATGTTATTGCAATGTTAATGTTAAGCTTGGATGAAGTAACTGAACAAGAAAAAGATGTAGCTCGTGCTGAATATAATTTAATTTCTAATAATGAAATTTTTAGATTTTTAAATTATATTCTTAATAAAAACAATAAAGATGATCAATTTATTAAAGATAATTTTAAAATATTAAAATTAAATGTTGCTTTTTTCTTAATTAATTATTACTTTGAAAAAATTAGAGATGAATTAATGGATATAATGAAAAAGGACCCACATAAAATAAATGATGAAATGGATAAACTATGTTCTAAATATGCTGATTCTTCTATAATTTAGTTAATGTATGAAGTTTTAATTTCAAATTATAATTCAATCCCTAAAGAATTTAAATCTAAATCACCTTTTATTGGAAAATATTTAAAAGAAAATGGTGTTACTGGAGATAGAGATAGCATTAAATCATCCTCAAAGTTTATTCATCTTAGAAATGCAGCATCACATGGTGAGATATATCCAATGATTAATGAAGAAACTGTGATAGTTGAGAATACTCCTAAAGGAAAAGAACAAATGATAAGAGAATATTCGTTTGATGATATTATTAAATTTGCTATAGATATAACATTGTTATTTGATAATAAAGATACATCATTATTTCATCAAGTCTTATTTTCAAACGATTATATTGATTTAGAAGATAAAATTAATCATACAACTAGTGAAGTAGATTTATTAAAACAGTTTGGAGCTTTATTGTTATTTAATATTATTCAATACAATAATGAGCACCATTTTCAATTAATTGCTAAAGACAGTGAAATTAAACAATATATAGATAAAATAAATATAAAGGAATATTTTTCAACATCTTTTGATAAAAATTCTAAAAGCATCTATGACTTTATGGAAGTAATTAAGAATGCAATTGGGCATATGAATATTGATTTAAGTGGTGATGAATTAATATTTACTAATACTAAAAAAAATGAATTTGTTACTACATCTTTAGTCAAGTTATATGAGTTTGTTTTACAAAGTGATATTTATATATTAACGTCTTCAACGATATATTTTGATAAATTGAAGGCTAAAAAAGAAAAAATATTAAATGCTCTTCAAATGAATAATAATATAAATGATTTAGGAAGAGAACTATTCGGTGATGATTATGGAGAATTAGAGGGTATAAATGAATTTAAAGATATAAATTATGATAATAGTTATTATAATAATAAATTGTAATAATTAACAAGGTGTTTTCCAATACAAAATAGTACAATCTAAGTATAATTTAAGACAAAATTAGACCTGTTTTGGTATAATAATATATATTACATTAGGAAGAAGGTGTGGTTATGAAATGTATTTTAATGAATAAAAATACAGAAGTATTAGTTGCAGAATATAATACAGTTTCTAAGTTTTTTGATAGAATTATAGAAGTTAAAAATATTGATTATGCTCCCTATATTTTAAAGAGTTTTTATATTAAAGATGA
>CALVIS010000027.1 GCA_944331805.1 uncultured Bacilli bacterium | reverse complement strand
ACAAGCGAAGTTTTTTTTAAGCTTCGCCTTTTTATAATTAAAATTACACCATGTCAGAAAAAACACGGAAACTCAAAGAACATGCTATTCTTTACATCTCCATTGGATAATTCCAACATTCACTCCATTTTACTAAAGTTTCATTATCAGTAATACTTCCTACCATAGAAAACACTAAATTAATTACTGTTACAAAGAAGAAGATCAATAAAGCATAAACCAATCTTTTAACTATCCTTTTTAATAGTTTTTTATTTTCTTCATCATTGCTACCAATCACTGCCCTACCTAAATCAAAAGTACAAAGTACTATTAAGATAATAGGTATTGCAATTTGAATAATAGGAAATACCCCATCTTTAATAACTCTAATTATAGCATCAAAGCCATAACAATTACTATCTATATTTACAACTACTGTATCTAATACATTTAACATATAAACACACACCTATATAGAAAAAATAGCAATTATATTGCTATCTATAAATAACAAGACATTACTGAATGCTATTCCAACAAGAACTCCAAGCCTCTAATCCAGGAGCATCCTCACCTGCAATATTACCAATCATAGTAAATAACAAGTTAATAAGTGTTACAATAAAGAATACTAATATTGCATAAATACATCTCTTAATTAACTTAGATTGTGCTTCTTTAACTGCTTTATCATCACTAGATATAACCGCTTTGCCTAAGTCTAAAGTACCTAAAACTATTAAAATAATTGGAATACCTATTTGTAAAACAGGAAACAAACCATTCTTAATAATTCTAATTATAAAATCAAATCCACGACAAAGCGAATCAGGATTAGCTTGAGTAGCATCTAAAACTTGAATTATATTCATTAACATCATATTCATAAAATCTCCTCCATTTACAATAATAATATACAAATTATTTCAATTTGTCAATTATTACCGTTTAAATAGTCCAAATATTTTTCCACCCTCTTCTTTTTCTTTATTTTTACTAATAAGACCAATCTTAGATAAAAAATCACTAAGTACAGGGTTTTTTACTCTATCATTAAGTGGTGGAATATTATAAAAGACCTTAGTCTTACCTTCATATTCAAAGTCCATGATATCACTATTAGAAAGTAAACTCATATTAAGAATAATCTTTTTACCTTTTAACTCTTCAAATATTCTTCTATTTCTTCGCATTAATTTATTTAATCTAATACTAGAAGGTTCTATTAAATATAATACATCATTGCAAGCTCCCTCATTATTAGAATCATTTAAATCCAACAATATTATTGCTACATCTTTATGTTTAACAATCTCTGTCATGAGATTATCATCATCAACTGAAATCATATTATGACTATTAAAATAAGCAAAATCATGTCTATTAACTTCGATAGCAACTACACTCATTCCATAAGTCTGCTCTAATTCTTTTTTTAACATATAAATAAGGGTAGTACTTCCTGCATGATCTGTAATATTTTTAATACCAATTATTCTAGAACCTGATACCACTTTCTCATTGATAGTACTTGATAAATCATTAAGTTGTTGAATATGAGCAACATCTTTATAAGTATTTGGATGATTTAGGAAATACTTAACGCCTTCAACATTAGTAGTAAAATTATAAATTCCCATAGAAATTATCTTAGACAAGTAACTACTTGAATTTGAAACTTCATTATTAGGAAGTAAAAGAATGATTTTATCTGCATCAAGACCAATAGATATCTTTTGGATATTGGTAATATCTTCATAATCTTTGATAGCTGTAACATCTAAAATCATTCTTGCATAAAAGAAGTTTTTGAACATCTCAACAATTTCATCAGCTGTATGAACACCATCAACGCTTTTTATAACATCTATATCTAAGCTAGATAACATTCCTTTAGCTTCATTGGCAATAATTACGTTCATTATATCACTTCTTTCTAATTATAAATTGTTCTAGTCTCTCCTACTACTCGTAAAAAACTCCCAAGTCCTACAATTTTGTTAATTACAGGAATATCAATATTAACGAAAGTAACTACTGTATAATATTTTCCATTTCTTTCTCCATCAGCTTCATCAACACTTACATCATGTTCAATATAACACCAACCATTATAACCAGGACATTTAGCAGTACCACCACTTTCTCCTTGGAAATCAAGCATTTGATTATTAGTAACATTATAAGCAGTTTGCTCAATGTAATCGTTAATTTTTGCTATTCCTTCTTCATTATAGGGCCCTTCGTATTGCTCAATAATATTAACTATATGATTCTTAACTCGAAATGCTCTAGTATAATTAACAGAATAAGCCATATACCCATTAATTAAAAGTACAAAAATAAATATAACTTGTAAAACAAAAACTTGTCCTATTGCATCTCTCATTAATCATCACATCCTTAAAACTAATTTATATTATCAATATCAGTTACATTCTTATCCCAGTTATTTTCAATAGCAGGTTGAATAACATTAGGCCAGAATATTGCAAAGAATGCTGCAATAACACCAATAAGTACAATTGTTACTACAGTCATATTTAACTCTCCTGTTGCTTCTTTCACGAAACCTTCACTCCTTTCCCATATCTTACAAAACTATTATAACAGATTTTTAGTAATTTGTAAGCTTTTTTAATAAAACTTTACACAACTATGTAATATTACTATAGTTCACTACCTAAACTAACTAGTAAAGATGCAAGTATAACAACCATTACACTAACACCAGTGACAACTAACATAATCATTGTCATATTACCCATATGGTCAAGTCTTTCTTTATATTTAGTGTCACGTGCTTTTGCTTGTAAATTTGAAACTGTACGAGAAAACATTAATAATCTTTCTTGTTTCTTTTCTTGACCACCTAGACCCAAACGATATAAAAGTCTCATCATTCGCATAGAATCTCTTACTGGATAAGTATTAGCAAAATCCATATATGGATTGATACTTGAATCTCCAGAGTTAATTTTTTCAATCATCTCCCTAAGACCGGGTTTAAAAATATCTGGTGCATCATTTATACTTTTACCTATCGCTACAGGAACAGTATAATGCTGTATTAATATTTCCAAACTCTTTAAATAGTATGGCAACATTATATCAATTTGATGCAAATGTGCTTTATAATATTTTTTTAATTGTGTATATGGCATCTTAAATACTAAAATTGATATAATACATGCTAAAATTATATTAATTAAGCTAGGGTCATCAATAAATAAAAACATAAATATAAAGAATACTCCTAAAGCATAAAAAATTCTTTTCTGAAATAAAGCATTAGGAGTTGCAGAATCTCCATATTTTGCATAAACTAAGAAATCATAATCATCTTCTCTTAGCACTTCAAAATATTTTTTATTATCATTGATAAATTTATCTTTATCAATAGTTTTATTATAAACCAAAATAAATAAAATTATAACTGCAATAAATACTATTTCCATAACTACTCAACTCCTACATTTTCATTATAATATTTTTCTCCTTTTAAAAGGAAATAACTATTGAATATAATAATTCCATGGAGTATTACTTGTACATAGATAGCTTTTATCAGTTCAATATAACTTTCTGTTCCAAGCATATACTGTATTAACATAACTAAAAGGAACAACATAATTCCATACTGTAAAAACTTCTTATGGAAGTTAGCTCTATCCATTCTATCTCTATATACACTTTCAACAAGTGTATCTATATCAAGTTGCATATTTTCCAAACTCTCTCCTGTATCTTTAGCACCTTCTTTAGTTATTTGTAAAAATAATTGATGCATATTTTTTACAATATAATATGGGTATTTATCACTCATATAGTTTAAGGCACCATCAATCGAACCTTCTTCATAAGCCATGTCTATCATGTGATTAACATCTGAAAGTACTGGATCTTCAAGTATTCCAGAATCTCTAACTCCTTCTAGTGATTTAACAAAACTTTGAGTAGTAGCAAATTCCATAATAACATTAGTTGTGTAAACTTGAATCTGTTCAAAGATAAACTCGCTATATACTCTTTTACATCTTAGAAATGACAAATAAGGAATAAATGATACTGCAATAAAAATGTATATAAGTGATACAATTAAGTTATAAAAATACATATAAGTAACTATACCAGCAAATCCTCCCATAATTAGTATTTGTATTAAATATTGACGTGCTGTATATTCTTGACCCAATTCTTTTGTCTTTTCTCTTACTACTTTAAATGAATATGGTGCAAATTTATCATATATCGCTTGAACTTGATCAGTAATAAATTTAGAAACGTTTTGTCCTTTATAATTTCTATATAAAAGAACAACTATAGCAATTATTAGAAGTAAAAAAAGTACCATAAAACCCCTCCTCTCTTTAAACTATCTCAGTAGGAAAGTTATTAGATTGCGGTGCTTCTTTATCATTAGGTGTATTAGTAGTACTAAAATTAGGAGATGCTACTACGTTAACTTCTGGTGTTTGCTTACTAGCAATCTCATTAACTGCATTATTAACACTATTCATAGAATCACCTTTTGTAAATAAATTATCAATAAAAATATTTTGATTTTCAAGATATTCTTTCAAATGTTTACTAGGCATATTTTGAACAGGTGCTTTACCAAATGTCTTTTGATAAAGAATATGTGTCTGAGGATTATTATTATCATCTACATAAAACTCAACTACTTCATCTACTTCACGATGAAATTTACCATACTCTTTACTATAATATGCTTTGATATGAACCCCTAATTGTATATAACGATAAATCGTATTTAAAAATTGGTCTACATCAATATCACTTTCTAGCAATGAATACATACGATAAGGAATAGCACTTGCTTTATCAGCATGTATTGTAGATAAGATATTATGTCCTGATGAAATTGAGTTACGTACTGCTGTTACTGCTTCAGCACTACGTACTTCTGATAATAGTATCCATTTAGGATTCTGTCTCATACAGGTAACTAGAACATCAGAATAGCTTGCTACATTATTAGTTTTCATAGCAACTATATCACGATGAGGAAATATTTTGTCAAGATGTAATTCCAAAGTATCCTCAATTGTAATAATTTTCTCATTTTCTTTAGTATGACTAGCTAGATATTTAACAAACTCAGTCTTACCTGAACCAGTCTCTCCGCTAACCATTATATTACAATGCCCTTCAACGCATTTCATAAGAATATCATGGATATTAGCAGTAAAATAATCTTCACTAAGTAATTTTTCTCTATTAAGTCTTATCTTAGCTGGTGTCTTACGAATAACAACGGCTATTCCATTTGTAGCAATAGAATCATGAACGAAGTTAAGACGTAATTCTGTAGATTCAGCATCTAGAAATGGTTTTGCATTATTGAAAGTAGTTCCCATTACGTTAGAGCATTGAAAGGCTAACTTTTCTACAAAAGTATCTGTAATACCTTCTATTTCTACTCTTTTAGAGCCCTGGGTTAAAGAACGAACCCAAATTTGGCCATGGTTACAATAAGATATATCTGTTATATCATCATCTTTTATTAATGGTTCAAATAGTCCAAAGTCTAACTTATCAAATATGGAATCGTTCATTTTTTAATCACCCTTTCTACTGTTGTGTATAAGATAAATCTTCCTCAGTCATCGCTGTAACATTATTTATAAAATTCCTTAAATCTTCACTTGATAATTCCACATCTCCTGGTTCATCTTCTAAAGACTCTGCTGTAGGAACAGGTATAATTTCAGATTCATAAGCTCTTAAGAAACTAGCTTTACGAAGTAGAATATGATATTCTTCTGGTACAGCAAAGATAATCTGAGATGGTGAAGTTTTTTCTTCAGCATTTGCAAAAACATTATTACCTTCACTATCAAATACCGCAAGTACTTTAACATTTTGTAGTAATTTACCAACCATTATTCTGTCATCTGATACTTGACCTTCAACATTTTCTTCTGAATTTTGAACTTTTAAGTAAATATCAATATAATTTCCTGGATAAATAGAGTTACTATAAGTACTTGCCATATCTACATCTAAGTTATATAAAACATAACCTTTAGGGTAATCTAGAATAATACTGTCAGGTAATTGGTCCCGTGAGACTACACTTCTTGTATAAAATAGACTTCCTTCAGGTATAACGCTATCTGCATTAGAATACATATCTATTACATTAGCACTATTAGTAATAATACTATCACTAACCATAGATTGTGGAATTTCCATAGTACCTACCATATCTTCAGTTATTTGGGTTCTAGGATTTATTTCTTCAAGGGCATAAGGAACAGTAACTGGTGTTATCGCTTGATTAATACGCATGTTATAACCAACATATAGAACAATGATGGCAGCAATAACACCAACTACAGTAACTGTATTTTTATTAGTAAAAAATTTCTTTATACCAACAATTAAATTATTCATATTATAACCTCCTTATTCTTTTAACTATCAACTTCACTATAATCTAGTTTACCAGCTCTAGTCATTTCTGTTATATATTTGTTTTCATGATATCTAGATTCCAAAATAACACTAACTTCATTTTGAATATCTAAGGCTTCACCTTCAATACTAGCAGCTGTTTCTGATTTTACTAAAACACTAACTTTAGGTGGAGTTTCATTTATATCATAAAATCCTATATCATAAGTTCTAGCATTAGAAACATTTTCAGAAAAACGTCTAACAAAGCTTTCAACAAATTTTTCTTTATCTATTCGAAGCAGACCGCTTAAGCGGTAATAACCAACATCAACTGCATCAGTCATTGCCGCTTCTGTAGTCTCCCTAAGTAAATAATAGTCTAGCTCATTACCAGTTTGATAGTTCTGAACTATATTTACTACACCAAAAGTGATTATAGCTAGTAATATGATACCAACAATTAACATTCCTTTACTCATAATTAATTAGCTCCTTTCAATACAGCAGACTGAGCCATATATTCATTGTAACATGCTGTAGAAGTATCAATTACATTTACACAGCTACCATTGTCTTCATTGTTACAACCTATAAGTCCACTACTAAGCAATTCATTGCTATTAAGTACTTTATGAAGTAAATAGCTCCTATACACTGTAATACCACTGGTTTTATTAGTTCCTGCTGTTAAAACTTCACTACTATCATCACTTGTTGGTTCTGCATAACTATCATATTTATCATTGTAAGCTCTGACTTTATTCATAGTCTCAGGAGTTAATCTAATATGGTAGTCTAAATATTCTGTTCCATTATAGATGCTATCACCTAAAGCTTGAATCCTATTCATAGTAGTGACAGGTTGAACTAAATAATCAGGATTCTCTAAATTAGTAGCAGCACATGTCCAGTTAAATCCTATTTCTCTATTAGTTTCTGCCATTTGCGTAACTCCATTATTTCTTAAACTCTCAATATCATTTATTAAATTAGAAGCTATAGCATCTTTTTCTTCAGAACTAGTTGGAGTTGTAGATGATGGGAAGAGATTATCAAGAGAAATTGATCTAAAATCATAATCATTTATTGGTGTTTCAGTCTTCACTTCATCATCACCATCTCCATCACAATCTGGGTAATCAGGATCATCTGGTGGACAAGAATCATCAGGATCATCACAATCTGGATAATTTGGATCATCTGGTGGGCATGACGTTTCAGGTTCTCCTATTGCATAGAAACAGCCTACATCAAAATTCCAACCGAAGTAACCATAGTTATCGATATGACCATTAATATTCATCTCGATACTATCTTCTATTTCAGATTTTTCTGCATCAGTCAAAGCAGAAGGATCACCATTTTGATTAACTTTCCAATCATACCATGCTGTATTAATAGGCACAGAATTTAACTTAGTACAATATTCATTACCTGCATAAGTATAGAAAGCTTCATGTCCTTTATCCATAGTATGAACTGTTTGTCCTGTTTTATTATTAATCCATGTACCTGGGAATGTAATAATATTATGATAATTCCATGGATCATTTTGACCATCTTCACAACTTCCATCTGTTAATATTACCATATCAGGAAATTTTCCAGTTACATTATTACTATTTAATTTTTGTGATGAAGTAAATTCTTCTTTATCATCACCATTATTTGGATTTGTATCAATATTATCAACTACAATTTCATATTTAGTAGTTTCATTAGTACATGTAGCAGCTTTACCTTCACAAGCTTCTTTAGCAGCTTCATATTCTTCAAGAGCTTTCTCGTATTCAGCTTGGGCTTGACCTTCAGTTAAAACTGTACCAGAAGGGCATGTTTTATTCCATGAACAACTATCGTTACAAGTCTCATCGCTACTATATTTCTCTCTTAAAATACCGTTACCATCTGCTACATAACCTTTAGTACCACCACTATATGAATATGTACCATCTATCATTTGTACAGTTCTTTCGGTTTGTTCTAAACTTCTATAATAGTATGGACCTAAAACGCTTGGACATTCACCACTTTGTATCCATGTTGTGCCTTTATAATAACCACCTGGATCTAATTGTTTTTGATTAAACAATTCTTCAGCAGTAGCTAAATCATTTATAACATTAAGCGGAGTTATACAAGTAGTAGCCATCTTAGTTGCTTCCATAAAGCTATCTGCAGGTTTTGCAAATGGACTTATAGCTTGAAGTTCTTCATTTGTGAAAGTAGTACTATCTGTTTTTTTAGTACCTTTATCTTCATATACTTTGCTATAACAACTATCTATACATTTTTGCGTATATTTACCACCATCACAATTTAAAACACATTCATCAAAATCATCACTAGGACCACCAGCATCATATGATTCATTTCCTGATTTACAAGTTGGAGTTGGATAACATACAGATTTACGAGTTGGTAATTTGCCAGAATAACTAGAAGTACAAGAAACTTTAGATTTAATTTCTATTAAATATTGAAAACACATACCAGCTTGTGTTGCCACTGGATCACTAAAATTAACTTCAATTTTTTCAGTACAAGTAACTTTACAATTGTTAGAGGTACTAGTATCAGTATGATAATATTTGTGTACAGTCTCATAATTATCAGTACTAAATGCATCGCATACTAACTTATCAGTTTTAGTAACATCATCTACATAAGTATATCCTGAAATATCACCAACATCTCCTCCTTGAGATTGAGAAGAATTTATCATACTTTGAAAACGTTCAGCAGTGTTTATCCATTCTTGAACTTGTTCTCTAGAATAACTACCATAACTTTTTTCTGAAAAACAATATGGAACGGCATTTTTCATAGTTTCATTATTGCCCCATTTGTTACGAAAATTAACACAAATACTATCATTGTATAGTGGATTATCCATTAGCCCATCAGCGTTAAGGGTAATTTTACCTATCTCTTGACCAGAAAAAGAGTCACATTCATCATCTGTTCCAAAATACAAATAAAACCTTAAAACTCCACTCGTATAAACCTCTAGATTAATTTGCATTTTTGGTGCAATTACTCCTCCATCAACAGCATTCGCTTGTTCATCAATATAATAGTAATAAAGTATTGGTTTATCACCTGTATTAGTAACAATAGCACTATTTCCATTATACTCGATAGTAATTTTATCAATATATTCTCTCATAAAGTACTCAGCTGAACAGGTGTTATTATTAGCAGCCTCAACAGTATCTAGATTAGAGAGCATAAATAACGATCCTGCTAATATGCTAATAACAGGAATAAACAATAACTTATACTTATGCTTCTTGATTTTCATAATTCTCACCTTCTTTCATTCTTTTTAAAATCTTATCATAATTTTTATTAGTTTCAACCGAAGCGTACTTCATTTTTTCTTCCTCCCTTAATTTTCTTGCATCTACTCGAAATGAATAATTACTAGTAGCACCATAAAATCTTGTGCATGTGTAAAGTGTTAGTAGTTCATCATTTTTATCAACATCAACACCCATATCATACATGCTTTCTTTTTTGGCCTTTTTAATATAGTCTTCTTGTTCATCTAAGGTATAAGTATCCATATAAGATGCATATTGGCCTTCATCTAATAGTGATACACCAAATACTCTGTAAATAGATGTTTCGTTGTTTTCATCTGTTATAGCAATGAACTGATTTTCCTTTACAAAATCATAATATATAAAGTTCATCAGTTGTTCAAACCTTGTCATTGTATCATCATCCATTATTGGGTTGCTAGAAACATTTCTTATGTTATGTGATACAAATGTAAGGTGATTGCTCTTTTCATCAGGAAATGAGTTAGTCCAAGCAAAATCATAATCATCTCTTGAGACGTTGGCAACATTATTTCTTTGTATTAAGGCCATATCTATATTAGTACCTTCAACTCGAATCCAGCCAATAACATCATCTCCAAACTTCTTAGCATTCTCTATAGCAGAACTTTCATCTTTAATGGCAAAATCACTAGTTTTGCCATTATCTTTATATAAGAGTATTAAACATACAATTATTGATATTAAGACTATTAACAGTGCTATATAAACCTTATTTTTTTCCTTCATATTTTACTCCTTTGTCATTTATTAATCATCTATTTCATAAGGGTCATTACTAGTACCACTTCCATCAGTAATAAATACATTTTTATTAAAGTATGCTTTAACTTTTACTCCTGATGTAATACTATCTGGAGCCCCTGAATAGGTAATTGTTCCAAGCGATCTAATAAGTGTTTTAATATTTTCTTCCCTTGATGAATCTATTAGCCAATAGCCTCTATCTGTTGACAAAGCACCTTTGGCACTAAATATATCAAACGTAGAAGGTATACTAATTAGAAGATTATATTCTTTTTCCTCCTTATCACCCTTATAAGTTATTTTATTTTTATAGATAGGGACTTTTATTTTTTTATTTGTAAATAGCCCTGTACTTATATAACTAGTCATATTATTTTTTATTTGATAACCAATGTTTCCTTCTTGATTTGGATTATATATTTTTGACTTTTGACTATTATCATAGCCGATTACAATTTCTTGATCATCAGATTTTAATACTGATGTCATAATCACTTCTGTAGTACCATCATCTAAGGTATCACTTATTCTAAATAAATAGCCAGAATAATTAACATATTCACCAATTTCCCTATCATTAAGCATGCTGCCTCTTCTTCCTTTAGAATCATTTAATAAGGTATATGGATTGTTTAAAGAACCATCCCCATCTAAAACAGTTGTATTAGCTTTAAGGGTTAAAGCTGGAACAACATTTAGTAAATTATTAGCATCACTAGTACTAAATCCATTTGGATAAATTGCTACTGTAGTTAAGGCCCATGGTTTATTATCATTGTCAAAATTTGCATACCATGTTAAATTGTCTTTGTCTAAATAACTGCCTTTACCATCATAACTTTTATTATAATCTTGAACAGATAGAATTCCAACTTTTCTTTTAGCACTTTCTCTATTACATTCAGTAATACTACTATAATTTTCAGAAGTAATTATATCATCACACCAATTACTACTTTTTATTAATTTTTGATATCTTGGTTCTAACAAATTATAAAAATAATTATTAAGCCATTCATCTAAAGTACTACCTGCAAATCTACCATCATTAGTGTAATCAACATTAGCTAGAGAATCGTTACTAACGATCGTTACAGAATTATCATCATTAACTTTTACTATTCTAAATAGCATATTATTAAACATTATATAATTATTTTCAATATTACCTACATAATAACCCTTTTCAGTAGATTCATTTACAATACTAGAAAGTCTCTCTTCTACTTTTACTTTTCTTACAACTTCACTGCTATTATTCAAACTGTCTGAAGCAGTATAAGTTATCTCATATATGCCTACTGTCGAAGTATCAACTTCCCCTTTTATTCTAACAGAAGATACGTCCATTTCTCCATCTACATTATCAACTACACTGCTAACACCAGGGTCTTTATATTCTTCACCTCTGCTAATAGTTACTTCAGTATCTCCTTTAAGTGTAATAACAGGTCCTTCATGATCAACATTTGACTCATAATTACCACATTTTAAGTATGTATAATATTTATATTCATCTCCATTATTCACTGCTTTAACAGTTGACTCTTTTAAATCACATAGCTCGTTACTATACGGTACATAAAGACTATTTAAATAATCTTGTTTTATTAATGTATCTAAAGTAACAGAAATAACTCTGCCTTCTTCTTTTGGCAAAAATGATTTATTAATTTCAAAGTATCTTAAACCTGCTTCATTAAATTCTTTTTCGTTATCACTAAAAACCTTTTTAGGATATAAAAAGACAAACCAAATAAGAAGAACTACAATTACTACAACCAAAACCACACCTACTATTTTAATAATTTTTTGTTTAGTCATAATATCCTCCTCAAATCAAATGATAGATATATCTCTCATTTCTAAAGGTGAAAATCAAATCAACATTACTATCAGAGCTTATATCATTAGGAATACTAAAATATGCATAATTACCATTATAATCACTAATTAGTGAAATAGCCGATATTCTTTTAATTTTCCCGTTACTATCCTCATATTTAATTTTAGCATATATATTGGAAAAGTCAATAAAACTTTCTCCTGTAAAATTATTACTCACGAACGAAATTGTTAGTATTTTATTATTTGTAGTTGTAAAACTTTCAGTTGCAATACCACAACCATATTCATTTTTACAACTATACTTATTATAGGTTGTTTCATTACTAATTTTTGCTTCAGTAATAGTTAAAGTGTTTTTATCAGGAAATGTCATTTTTTCATTTAGTTTGTTTGTAGCAACTGTATTTATTTCTCTTACATCTTTCACATTTAATTTGGTTTTCTTGATTAAGATATTGTTAGTAACATCGGCATAATATAATACATATCTACTAGTTTCTAAATCTTTAGGTACTTTGTAAATAAGAATAAAAGTTGTCTCTTTTCCGGTATCTAATTCTCTATTATCATAAGCTTTACCTAAATCTGTAAAACTATCATAGTTTCTAGTTATATAATGAAATTCATTATCTTTATTCATTATTCTGAATCTATCTAAATTAATAGTCCTTTTAGTAGAATTATTTTTTACTGTGATATTAATTACTAGATATGTTTGATTTTTTTCAAATATAAATCCTTGACTATCTCTATTAGTTAAATAACTACTGTTAACAGTTATATCAAAATTGTTGGCAGAAAAAGTGTTGCCTTCTTTATAGGTTCTATGAAGAATTCCAAAATAATAATATGTGTATCCTGTAAGTGATACAAACAAGATAATAAGAATTACATTACAAATAAGTTTATGTTCAAAATAAATATATTTTATATTTCTAAATAATCTCTTTATATTTCTTGTTATTTTATCTTTATCAAACTCTATATTAACTTCAAATTCTTCTCTATCTTCTTCTTTTATATCCAAATATTCTTCATCATCTTTAAAACCAAACTTTTTTAAATCTATTCCTAATAATCTAATTCCAAATATAATAAAAATTGGATACTGACATAATGAGGCAATATTTAATAAATCTCGTCCAGCCATGATTGGAGTAATCTCTGATAATTCATCATAACTTGCAAAATAACTACTAATGAATATTAAAATCCCCAACATAAAAGTATATTCTATTATCGGAATTAAATATATTTTCCAAGGTTTTTTCTTATAGTGAAGTAAAATAATAAAAACTATACTAATTGAAATGATGGCTATTATTGATATAATAACAAAAAAGTTAATATAATCACTTACAGGCTCATAATATGCATTATAACTTTCTGTTTCTAAAAAATCAGCAACGAAAGTACTAAGTGAAGTAATCTTATAAAATATGTATGCACAAAGTAATATTAAAACTAAATGGATTCTTTGAAAATATTGAATTAAAAGAGCATATGGTTTTCTTAATATCATAAGCTACACCCCTTTACTATTATAAGTATAGCTTAGTTTTTTAATTTTGAAAAGTAAAAGTTGTTATAATTATTTAAATAGGTTATAATGTTTAAGGAAAGTAGTGATAAAATGAAAAAGAAAATAAAATATTTATTAATAGGGATACTAGCTTTAATGTTAACAGGATGCTCTAGTAGCAATGTTATTACTGAGATTGATTATAGTAAATTAGAAGAAATGATTGATAATAAGGAAAGTTTTATTCTAGAAGTTGTTCAAACAGGCTGTTCCCATTGTGAAGAATTCTCTCCAAGGTTTAGAGCAGTTTTAAAAACAAATGACAAAGAAGCCTATTCCCTTAATTTATATAATATGACAGATGATGAAATAGAAAAGTTTAATGAACTAACAACTAGTATATCAGGAACACCTACTGTTCTATACTTTGAAGATGGTAAAGAAACATCACACAAAATAAATGGTGCCGTATCGAATGAAAAAATAGAAGAATTTTTAGAGAAAATAGAAAAATAAATAGACTATACAAAGCCTATTTATTTTTTTTTAGCATCTGCTTTTTTTCTTTCTTCGGTATTCAAAATACGTTTTCTAAGTCTAATGAAGTTAGGAGTTACTTCAACAAGTTCATCAGAGTTTATATAATCAAGTGCATACTCTAAAGTTATAGGACGAGGTCTTTTTAAGACAACAGTATGATCACTTCCAGCAGCACGCATATTAGTAAGTTGTTTACCTTTAACAACATTAACTGCAAGGTCATTATCTCTATTGCACTCTCCTATTATCATACCTTCATATACTTCTGTACCAGGTTCAATAAACATAGTTCCTCTATCTTCAAGATTACCAATTGCATAAGCAGTAGAGTTTCCATTTTCAACTGAAACTAAAACACCTAACTTACGCTCTCCAATATCAACGTTTTCATATGGTTTATATTCACTAAAGGTGTGATTCATAATACCATATCCCTTAGTCATAGTCATAAAGTCTGTAGAAAAGCCAATAAGTCCACGTGAAGGTATTGAATAGTTAAGACGAACTTGATTCTCAAAGTTAGTCATATTCTCCATAACACCACCACGAGTTCCAAGATGTTCAATAACACTACCAACAACATCTTCTGGTACTTCTATTTGTAATTCTTCCCAAGGTTCACACTTAACTCCATCTATTTCCTTAATAATTACTTTAGGTTTAGATACTTCAAGTTCAAAGCCTTCTCTTCTCATATTTTCTATCAAGATACCAAGATGTAACTCACCACGACCTGAAACAAGGAAACTATCACTACCGGCAGGTTCAACTCTTAAAGAAACATCTTTTTGTGTCTCACGAATTAATCTTTCTTCTATCTTACGAGCTGTTAATATTTTACCATCACGACCTACAAAAGGACTAGAGTTAGTTCCAAATGTCATTTGTAAGGTAGGCTCATCTATATGAAGAATAGATAAAGGTAAATTATCTCCCATATTACAAATAGTCTCACCTACTGATATATCAGCAAGTCCTGCAATAGCGACAATGTCCCCTGCTTCTGCTTCTTCTATTTCAATACGATGATATCCATAGTAACCAAATAATTTTTGAATTCTAAAGTTTTTAACAGAACCATCTAATCTAATACAACTAACCATCTCACCTGTTTTAATTATTCCATTATGTACACGACCAATACCAATACGTCCCACAAATTCATTATAGTCAAGTAAAGCAGGTTGAAACTGTAATGGTTTAGAATTATCTCCAGACGGAGCTGGTATCTTTTCTATAATTAAATCAAGTAATGGTTCAAAACCTTTTTTCTGAGTACTAATATCATCTGATAAACTACAAGTCTCATTCAAAGCACTAGCATAAACTACAGGAAAATCTAATTGATCCTCATCTGCACCAAGTTCAATGAATAAATCAAGTACTTCATCAACAACGGCACTACATCTTGCACTAGGCTTATCTACCTTATTGATAACAACAATAGGTTTAACTTTAGCTTCAAAAGCTTTCTTTAAAACAAATCTTGTTTGAGGCATTGCCCCTTCATAAGCATCAACAACAAGGATAACCCCATCAACCATATTCATAATACGTTCAACTTCTCCACCAAAGTCAGCATGACCAGGAGTATCAAGAATATTAATACGATATCCGTTATAGTCTAATGCCGTTGTTTTAGCAAGAATAGTAATACCACGTTCTTTCTCTAAAGCATTAGAATCCATTGATACATTACTTACATCTTCATTATCACGAAACATACCAGATGTCTTTAAAATACCATCTACTAAAGTAGTTTTACCATGGTCAACATGAGCAATAATTGCCACATTTCTTTTTTTCATACTTATCACACTCCAAAATACGTTGTAAATTATACCACAGATTAAAGAAAAATACTAGAGTTTTCTAGTATTTATACAAAAGAACAATTGTAAATTCTAATTTTTCTTAGATAGATTTTCAATTTTCTTTTTTATTAATTTTTTTTGAATATCTTTCTGATTGTATTCATCTATAAGTTCATTAACCTCTTCAAACGGATAAATTCCAATAGATAACATTTCTTCGATTAGTTTTTCACTTATAACATTACCTTGAAAATAATTAACTAATTTTTTTGGCAAATGAATATTTCCATTATAATAAGGTTCTCCACTACCAACCATTAATCCAAAGTTTTTTAATTTTACACTATTATCATCTTTTACATATACAGTACCTATATGCTTACCCAAACGAATACTATCATCTTCCATAACTACAATTTCGTATTTCATAATTATTTAGCAGCATTTATTTGACTCATTACTTCATCAGCAAAGTTTTCTTCTTTTTTCTCAATACCTTCACCAACAGCATAACGAATCATTGATACAATAGAACCTCCATTATTCTTAACATAATCTCCTACTGTAACATTAGAATCTTTAATAAATGCTTGTTCTTCTAAACAAATCTCTTTATAGAATTTATTTAATCTACCAGTAACCATTTTTTCAGCTATTTCTGCAGGTTTACCTTCATTCATAACTTGTTCTTTAATTACTTTAGATTCATGTTCTACTAAATCACTTGGAACATTCTCTCTATTTACACAAACAGGAGCCATTGCTGCAACATGCATTGCAACGTCCTTGGCAACTTCTTCTGTAGTATTATCAAGTACTACTAAAGCCCCAATCTTGCCTCCCATATGTAAGTAACTACCAAATACCTCGCTATCAGTTTTCTCTACTAATTCACATCTTCTAAAAGATATTTTCTCTCCTATCTTAGCAGTTAAACTAACTAACTTAGCTTCTACAGTCTCACCATTATCATCAAATGCTAATACATCTTCTCTAGTCTTTAAATCATTATTGATAATAGTAGTAGCTAAATAATCTACAAAGTTAGTAAACTCTTCATTCTTAGCCACAAAGTCAGTCTCAGAATTAACCTCTAATATAACTGCTTTATTATCTTTAACTTCTATTTTACATAAACCTTCAGCTGCGATTCTACTTTCTTTCTTAGCAGCTTTACTAATACCTTTTTCTCTTAACCAATCAACTGCCTCATCCATATTACCATTACAAGCTTCTAAGGCTTTCTTACAATCAAGCATTCCTGCTCCAGTCTTATCTCTTAATTCTTTTACATCACTTGCTTTAAACATAATTTATTCATCCTTTCTTTAATTTATACAAAAGGAAGGAGATACCCTCCCTCCTAACCTTTTTTTACTTAGATAAAGCTTCTATAATGTCAGCTTTTTTCATACCTGTAGTAGAAATATTTTTAGATTTAGCAACTTCTTTAAGTTCTGCAACTGTCATTTTACTATAATCTACAGTTTCTTCTTTAGCAGGCTCTTCTTTCTTTTCTTCTACTACTTCTTTTTTCTCTTCAACTTTAACTTCTTTAGCTTTAGTTTCTTTAACTTCTTCTTTTACTTCCTTTTTATTTTCTTTTCTAGTCTCTTTTTTTACTTCTTTCTTAGCTTTTTTATCTTTCTTAGATTTATCTTCTTCACTAATATAATCAATTACTTCATTACCATTAACTTCTGCAATTGCATTAGTTAAAGCTCCAATAAGTAATTTAACACTTCTTACAGCATCATCATTACCAGGAATAACATAATCAACCATATCTGGATCACAGTTTGTATCAACTACACCAAATACAGGAATATTTAAGATTCTAGCTTCTTTAATAGCAATCTCTTCTTTCTTAGGATCAACTATAACTAAAGCTTGAGGAAGTTTCTTCATATCTCTAATTCCTCTTAAGTTCTTATTAAGCTTTTCATATTCTTTCTTAAGCCCAATAACTTCTTTCTTAGGTAATAAATCGAATGTTCCATCTTCTTCCATCTTTTCGATTTCTTCCATTCTTCTAACTCTTGATCTAATAGTTCTAAAGTTAGTTAATGTACCACCTAACCATCTTTCATTAACAAAGTACATATTAGTTCTAGTAGCAGACTCTTCAGCAGCTTCTTGAGCTTGTTTCTTAGTTCCAACAAATAGAACTTTTCCTCCGTCCTCTGCTATTGTCTTTAAAGCTTCATATGCCTTATCTAAACATTTAGATGTTTTTTGTAAATCGATAATATAAATATCATCTCTAGTTGTATAGATGTATTCTCCCATCTTAGGATTCCATCTTCTTTTTTGATGTCCAAAATGAACACCAGCTTCTAATAAATAATTCATTGATACTACGCTCATATTCTAATCTCCTTTTCGTTTTTTATCTTCTATTTTGTTCTAAAAATTATCACTGTTTAATCTAATACAGCACTAGATAATTAAATTCCAAAATATGTTTATTTTTCTAAAGCTTCAATTATGTCAGCTTTTTTCATACCTGTAGTTGCAATACCTTTTTCTTTAGCAATTTCTTTAAGTTCTGCAACTGTCATTTTACTATAATCAGCCTTTTCTTCTTTTTTAGTCTCTTTCTTAGCAGTTTCTTTCTTAGTTGTAGTCTTAGTCTCTGTTTTACTATCACTACTCTTAACAGTTACTTCACTAGTTGTTTTAACTTCAGTTACTTTTATTTTACCTTCTTTACCTTTTTTAGCTACTTCTACTAATTCAGTAAATGCTTTAGGATCATTAATAGCAATTTCACTTAACATTTTACGGTTAACTTCTACACCTGCTTTATTTAATCCTTCTATAAATCTAGAATAACTAATACCATTTTCTCTACATGCTGCATTAATTCTAGTTATCCATAATTTTCTAAATTCTCTTTTCTTTTGCTTTCTATCACGAAATGCATATTGACCAGAATGCATTAATTGTTCTTTAGCACTCTTATAAAGTCTATGTTTACTACCAAAGTATCCTTTAGCTTGTTTTAATACTTTCTTATGACGAGCTTTTGTAACTGCTCCATTCTTAACTCTTGCCATATTTACATCCTCCTTCTTTTATTAAATAATGTTCTTTAAACGATTTTGATCTGCTTTAGATAAAGTAGATGCACTTCTTTTCTTTCTATTAACTTTTCTTGACTTATATCCAGTATTATGTCTACTTCCTGGATGTCCTATTTTATAGTCATTTTTTCTTTTCTTAAATACTTTCTTACTACCTTTATGTGTTTTTAATTTAGGCATTATAATTCCTCCTTCTACTTATCTTTCTTTGGTACTAAAAACATTGTCATAGTACGACCATCTAACTTTGGATGTTGATCAATTGTTGCATAATCTAGAGTCCTATTAGCAAATTTCTCTAATACTTCTTTTCCAAGTTCAGTATGAGCCATTTGACGTCCTTTAAATCTAATTGTAAGTTTAATCTTATCACCTTTTTGTAAGTACTTAATGACATTTCTAAGTTTAGTCTCAAAGTCTCCTACATCAATAACAGGAGATAATCTAAACTCTTTTAACTCAGCTTGACTTGCTCTTTGTTTTTTCAAAGCCTCTTTTTCTTTCTTCTGTCTTTCATAACGGTATTTATTATAATCCATTACTTTACAAACAGGCGGATTTCCATTAGGATTCATTAAAACTAAATCTAAATTAGCATATTTTGCAAGTGTTCTAGCATCTTCTATAGATTTAATTCC
>CALVIS010000026.1 GCA_944331805.1 uncultured Bacilli bacterium | reverse complement strand
TTTTCTATTTATTAATAAGTTTAGGTCGTTGTTTTTATTTTGTCAAATTGTAAGATTTATTTTTGAAAATTCCCTAACTTTTATCTATATAATTTTTAACTTCTAAAGCTTTATCATAATTATATAGTTTTAACATTATTTTAACTATATTTAAAGTATCTGTTACATTTTTATCAAATGCACTAATCAATATCACATCATAGATATCTTTATTATTAGCATACTCTAAAATACTATCAACTAACTCTTTATCCAAAGTAAATACTTTAATAATCTCTAAGTCTTTAGATAATAGTAAAGCTACATGATTTAATATTAAATAATCATAAGGTATCTCATATTTATCTATCTTTTGTTTTAAATCAACATAACTTCTCCCTGTAGCAAGTACAAAAAGATTATCTAAAGTTCTAAATTCATTTACTTTATCTATATTTTTCTTAATATCTATATCATTTTGATAAAATGTTCCATCATAATCACTTATTAGTATCTTCTTCATAATTCCAAATACCTAACTTTCCTTTAGCAAACATAGGGTTATCTAGTACTTCAATATCTTCTAATATCCAGGCATATCTTCCCAGTCTATAATCACCACAGATAAACTCTAGACTATCTTTTTTAATTTTACCTAAAAACTCTTCATCCATATAGACACAGTCTACTAATTTACATTTACAAACGATTAATCCAAAATTCAACTCATTAACATTCACAAGACTCATCAACTCTTTATTATTCTTCCACTCTTTAGGTATCTTAGTAGAACTAGCATGAATATATAACTCTCCCCTATAATTAGTTTTAAAGCTTCTTGTCTCTATTTTCTTTTTACCTAATTTTATTAAAGTTGCATATGGTTCAGTTAAACTTAATACTTTCACTTTATAATTCCCCCATGACATTTTAATTCATATATTAGCTTTTTATCTTTATATATTTGTTCAGTACCTACAAAGTTTTCCATATCTCCATCTACATTAAAAATATAAAGATAATCTTCATTTATAAATTCTTTAGGTCCTCTAACAGGAATAACTTTCTTATCTTCTCCTACTTTCATAAGAGCAACTCTTAAGACTTTGTCCATCACTTCTTCAGTTAGACTATCATCTATTGTAACTCCATAATAATTCATACCCCATAGGATATCATTATTATAATAAACTACTTCTTCGCCCATAAACTTAACTCCACCAAAATAAGTATCATGATAAGTAAACTTGCCATCTGTAAACTCATAATCTTTTGACTTTAATCTGCTAGATAAGACTTTAGGGGCATTGCTATTAGCATAAGTACTCTTCTTAGCTTTCACTAAAAACTCTAAAAACTCTTTACTATTTATATCCATGTAAAATCACTCCTTCTTAAGAATTGCTAACCTCACTTCACTACACATCTAGTTTATTTTATCACATCTATAATTATAAAGATGAAATCTTATATAATATTTAAATTATCCCATGCTTTAATTATCTTTTTTTGCTTCTTTATTCCACTTAATTACACCATATATGTTAAT
The DNA here is from genome assembly GCA_944331805.1 of uncultured Bacilli bacterium. Classification (GTDB taxonomy): domain Bacteria; phylum Bacillota_I; class Bacilli_A; order RF39; family UBA660; genus Onthousia. The sequence goes on along the minus strand of CALVIS010000026.1, from coordinate 18,814 downwards.
TAATAAGTAGCCAATAGACACTAGCAACATCATTATGGAACCACTTCCTTTATCTGCAACAGTTATAATCCAAATCATTAAATCTATAATGTTATTTACTAACCATAGCCACCATGATTCCTTAAACCTTAAAATCATTAAAATTACTCCACATAAATTTATACAGTTTGAACTTGCATCCATAAATGCTAATCTTTGCCCTGGTATTAAGCTTAATAAATATCCAAGAACAAAACTACCTATAATACAAGATAATGTAATTATTATTGAATTTTTCAAAGTAAATTCTCTTACTTTTACATTTTTATCATCATCTAAATTTTTCTTCCAAGATAAATAGCCATTTATTTGTAATGGTGCAAATAAAAATATGTAAAAGAAAAATATTCTAAACAAATTATTGTTTAAAGCAACATAACCCATTAAAAGATAATTTATAAATCCTAATATATAATTTATTCTTTTGCCCTCACTAGCAAAATAAGCACATAATAACCCAGTTGCTAGTATAGTACCACCAACTATTAAATCTTTAGCAATAACACCAAATATTATAGATATTAATAAACATATAAGAGTTATGATAATATTCTTTTTATTCATTATCTTTCCTCTCCAAACTCTTTAAATAATCTAAGAACTCACGAGGTGGTTCCTGTTCAAAATATAACTCTTTACCTGTAATAGGATGGACAAATCTAATACTCTTAGAGTGTAACATTTGTCCAAACTCTGTTGTATTTTTATGATTACCATATAAAGGGTCATTACTAACTGAATGTTTGATGTAATTAAGATGTACTCTTATCTGATGAGTTCTACCTGTCTCTAAGATACATTCTATTAAGGTATTATTCTTAAATCTCTTTAACACTCTAAAGTTAGTTATCGCCTCTTTACTATTATGAGCAGTCACGGCCATCTTTTGTCTATTATTCTCATCTCTTCCAATAGGAGCATCAATAGTACCAGTCTCATGTAAAATAACTCCATCTACTATTGCAAGATAATGTCTTTCTATTTTTTTATTTTTAATCATCTCACTAAGTAATTCCATAGTTTTAGCATCCTTTGCCACTACCATTAAACCACTTGTATCTTTATCAAGGCGGTGAACAATACCTGGTCTAAAGGTGCCATCTTTACTTACTTTAGAGTGATATAATAAAGCATTAACTAAAGTATCTGTAACATGACCTGGAGCCGGATGAACTACAAGTCCACTTTGTTTATTAATGATTAGTAAGTACTCATCTTCATAAACAATATCAAGAGGAATATTAGTAGGCTGTAAGTCGTCTAGATTTATCTCTTCATCAACACTCACTTCAATAATATCTCCTATTTTTACTTTATAACTAGCATTTTTCTCTTTACCATTTACAAGTACTTTATTATCACTAATTAACTTAGATACTCTACTCCTAGATAAATCACTATTACTTGCAATATAACTATCAAGTCTATTTCCTTCACTACTTACTTCTAACTTCATCTTTCTTACCTCTTTCTTTTAATATTTCTTTTATTATTACGATAATTATTCCAACCACTATTAGGATATCGGCAAAGTTAAAGATAGGATAGTTATATCCTAGTATTTTAAATGATAAATAATCTACTATATAACCATCTATTAATCTATCTATAAAATTACCTAATAATCCTGCTAAGACTAAAGAGTAACCAATAGAAAGGCCTCTATCATCTAAGTTATTCTTTAACTCATAAATTATAAAGAACAAACAAATTATAGCGATAAGTATTAATAGATAAGTTCTACTTGCAAATAAAGAAAAGGCCGCTCCATCATTTAAAACATAAGTTAAAGAAAAGAAGTTATCTATAATATTAACAGTTGTTAAATAACTACTAACTATATATTTTAAGCCTAAATCTAATCCTAATAAAACTATAACTAATAAACTCGATAAAATAATATTACTCTTCTTCATTTTCTCTCCTTACATACTCTACTTTACTAACGACTAATTGTAACTCATCATACCTTTTCTCTACTGTTCCTGTAAATATACAAATGTCTCCTTTTTTAATATCCATATTATTTTTATATACTCTAGGGAAGAAGATAAAATCAATAGAACCTGTCTCATCACTAGCAGTTATGAAAGCCATATCTTCATTTTTCTTAGTCTTAATCGCTTTAACTTTCTCTACCATTACCATTGCACTAACTATTCTATTAAAGTAATTACTTAAATTATTAATACTAATAATATTTTGATACTTACTTTTATAAGCAGTTACTGGATGATTACTGATATAAAAACCAAAACACTCTATCTCTTGTTCTAATAAAACACTACTTGGGAATTCATTAGTAATAATAATCTCTGGTTTCAAGACTAAACTCTCATCTAAATCTATAGTTAAACTACCATAATTAACAAGACTATCTAAATTAGTAATAAGTGTCTTTTTATTATAACCTAAATTTCTAAAAGCATCTGCATTTATTAAAGACTCTAATTGTTTTTTGGTAACCCCTCCTCTAACTAACTTAGAGAAAGCATCATATATATCAGTAAACTCTTTATCTCTTGCCTTTAACACTAAACTTGAAACGCTTGTTCCTACACCCTTAATAGTAGAAAAAGGAAAGATAATGTTATTACCATCAATAACAAATCTATTAGTACTCTTATTTATATCAGGCTTTAATACTTTTAAATCATGACTTCTTATCTCTCTTAAATATTCTTGCATCTTTCCTGTCGCTCCTATAACATTATTTAAAAGATTAGCATAGAACTCTAACTTATAATGTACTTTCAAATAAGCCATTTTATAAGCAACAAGAGAGTATGCAACAGCATGAGATTTATTAAAACCATAACCTGCAAACTTAAGGATACTTGCAAATATTGTTTTAGATGTAGCATCATCATGTCCTAAGGCTTTCGCTTTACTTATGAACTTACTCTCTTCGTTCTTTAAAACATCTACTTTTTTCTTACTAATCGCCCGTCTTAGTATATCCGCTTCTCCTAATGTATAACCTGCATAGATGTTTGCAACTTGCATTATCTGTTCTTGATATATCATAATACCATATGTTTCTTTTAAGATAGGTTCTAAGGGCTTATCTTGATAAATAACCTTTTCTCTTCCCTCTTTTCTTGCAATATATAAATCAATATTTTCAGCAGGACCAGGTCTAAATAAGGCAATCGCGGCAATTAAATCATCAAAACTACTAGGTTTAAGTTTTCTTAAGAAACTCCTCATCCCATTAGATTCGAACTGAAAGATACCACTTGTATCACTTCTTGCAAAAAGATTATAAACCTCGTTATCATCTAAAGGAATAGTATTAAAGCCTATTCTTTCACTTCTAGTTTTATAGACCATATCTATAATATTCATAATAATAGTAAGATTCCTAATTCCAAGAAAGTCCATCTTTAATAGTCCTAACTCTTCTAAGTAATTCATAGAATATCCTGTTAAGTACATATCATCACTTTTAGTTAAAGGAATAACTTCATCTAAGTCTTTTTTACACATAACAATACCTGCTGCATGAGTTCCAATTTGTCTTGGAAAGCCTTCAATAATAGATGATACTTTATAGACTTTAGATAATACTTCATCACTATTTATATATTCTCTAAACTTCTCATTTTCTTTATAAAAATCAATTAACTTTCTATGAGACATAACAGGTATAAAAGAAGTTAGTCTATCTACTTTATATAAAGGCACACTAAATATCCTTGAAGTATCTCTTAATACTTGTTTAGCAGCAAGGGTTCCAAAGGTAACGATACCAGAGACACGTTTTTTACCATATTTATCAGTAACATAATTAATAATATCATCTCTATATATATCAGGTATATCTGTATCGATATCAGGCATTGTCTTACGTTCTGGATTTAAAAATCTTTCAAATAATAAATTGTATTTTAAAGGGTCAATTTCCGTAATACCAAGGGAATATGCTACTAAACTACCTGCAGCACTACCCCTACCAGGTCCTACTAATATACCTTTCTTTTTAGCATATTTAATAAAGTCATAAACAACGAGGAAGTAATTAGCAAAGCCCATATTGTTGATGATATTAAGTTCATAACTTAATCTATTAAGATACTCTTTAGAAACATTATTATTAAGTCTTTTAGTAAGTCCTGCTCTAGCAAGACTCATTAAATAGATAGACGAATCTACTCCCTTAGGACATTCATATATAGGTAGTAATAAACTAGGCTTAGGAAACTCTAAATTACATTCATCTACTATCTTTAAAGTATTAAGAAGTCCTATATTATCATAAGTATTAATAACATCAGTAACTTCTAACTCTTTATTTAAAATATCATAACTAATATTATCATTTATAGTCTTACCATCACGAATTAAATATAAATATTTTAAATAATTACTATATTCTCTACTCTTATATAAACATGGCTTTAAATAAACTACATCTTTTGTAATAACTAAAGCTTCACTTTCTTCATTCTTATTACTAAAGCCAAGATAAATATCCTTAATTTTATCTTTATATTCTAAATAAAAGTTTAAACTAGAATAAGGCACTAAAAAGAAAAGATTATCTTTATAGTTAATAATATCTTCTAAAGTTATACTATTATCATTTACTCTTGTACATATTTTAATTAAATTAAGATATCCCTGATAGTTTTTTATATATAGTAAGATTTTATAATCATTAATAGAAACTTCTAAACCAACAACAGGTTTTATTTTCTTAAGATTACACTTCTTAATAAACTCCATTACCCCATACATATTATCATCACAAATAACAGCATTAGTTCTATTATTTTTTATATTATAATCTATAATATCATCTATTGTTAAAAGACTTGAAAGTAAAGAGTAATTACTCTTAGCATATAACATATTATACATAATAATCACTCTCCTTTCTTCATTTATATCATACAGATGTATGCGTGTCAATAAATTTATGCGATTTTATTTGACTTTGTGTTATATTTATGATAAAGTTATAAAGCAGAAACGTTTAGTAAAGGAGGAATTATTATGGCAAAGAAAGTTACTAGCAAAAAGCCTTTAACTGGAAATAGTAGATCACATGCTTTAAATGCTACTAAAAGACAACAAAAACCAAATTTACAAGTAATAAGACTTGAAGATGGAACTAAAATTAGAATGAGTGCAAGAGAAATCAGAAGTTTAAGAAAACAAGATAAACAAGCTGCTTAATATAAAAAAGATAGTCGTCACAAACGATTATCTTTTTGTTTTTGCATATCCATTACCATAATGTCTTTTAATCTTTTCTTCTATGTAACTCAAATTTCTAGACTCCTGTATACTAGCAAGTTCTTGAAAATATGCTAAGTCAAAAGTTTGAGGTTTTTGCTCTGTAATCTCTTCTACATTATTATCTGTCACAGTTGCAAATTGAGATATCTTATTAGGCATAGTTTTTACTATACTATTTGCTAAATTCCCCCCAACTCTAGCCGAAGCTAAAGCCTCTGTATATGACTTTTCTCTTATTTGGTATGTATTATTCATTAATTGCTCCTTTCTTACTGCGTGCTGATATATTATCATATTTTTCTCATTTTGTCAAACGTTTTTTTGTATCGCAATTAATGAATACTTATCTTTCTAAATAATCTGCCCCTTTAAAAGAACCCCCTTCAGGCTCTTCTTTTAGTAAATCATTAAAATTTTGTTGTCTTAAGGCTTCATATATAACGATAGCCACACTATTAGAAACATTTAAAGCCCTAACATTAGATGTCATTGGTATTCTAAGACAATGTGATAAATCATTTTTTAATATTTCTTTAGGAATGCCAGTAGATTCTTTACCAAAGATAAAATATAAATCTAAGTTATCTTTATTACTATAATCAAAACTAGTATGAGGTTTCCTTCCATATCTCGTTAAATAATAATATACTCCTTTATTTTTGGATTTAAAATCATTCCAATTCTCATATACTTCATAGTCTAACTTTTCTATATAGTTAACTGCACTTCTTTTCATATGTTTATCATCTAAAGAAAATCCTAATGGTTTAATTAAATGTAATTTTGTATTAGTCCCTACACATGTTCTCATAATATTACCAGTATTTTGTGGTATCTCTGGTTCAAATAAAACTATATGATTCATAATAACACCTCCAAACTAAAACAAGACTTATTGTCCTGTTTCATCATTAATATCAAGAAAATTCAAAGCTTCATCTCTAGTTAATAATGCTCCATTAAGTCCATCTTCAACCGCTGTAATTTGTCTTTCTGTAAACTTAATCAAACATGGTACTCTTCCAATACTAAAATCCGAACCATACTTATCTAATAATGACTGTATAAAAGAATCTCTATCATCTACATCTTCTAAATTAACATATACTAAATCCTCATAGTTATTCTTCTCTAAAGGTGATTTTATTGACTCTTCAAATTCCCTACACTCACTATCACTAGCAGTACACAAATATAAGATTGGTGAAGGGTTTTCTGTTAAATAATGCTCTAATTCTGAAGGATTAATTTCAGAAACAACATTTTGTAACACTGGTATCTCTTTCTGATAATTTTTATAAGTATTATACCAACTAGCTAAATATAAAACTAAAACTATTACTATAATATATATAACTACTAAAACTACATAATTTTGTTTTTGTTTCTTTTTACTTTTCATAATCAATCACCTCTAACTTAAATTAATTGTAACACAAACTTATCTTTTTGCAAATAATAGTTTACAATTTTTAGGCAGAAAAACTTTACTATTTAATTATTAGACATAAACTACAAATAAAGGAGGAAAATTATGTATAATAGGCCAATTTACCAAAATAATAATAGAAATGGTTTCATTCCTTTAATTGTTGGTGGTGTTATAGGATATGGACTAGGTAGTTACAATAGACATAACTTTTATTATCCAATGTATCAATTCTATCCTGTATATCCTATGTATCCACCATTTTATAGAAGATAAGGTAGATGCCTTATCTTAAAAAAAGTCCTATGGACTATTTTATTTCAGTTATCTCAACTTCATAACTTCCATTAGGACTTTCTACAGTAATAACATCTCCTACTTTATGATTAAGTAAAGCTTTAGCGATAGGACTTTCATTAGAGATTCTTCCTTCAAAAGGATCTGCTTCTTGACTACCTACTATTTGGTATTCATCTGTATCATCTTCATCATCTACGTATTTAATAGAAACTGTACTACCAAGTCCTACTACATCTTTTGGAATATCTTTAATTATTTCTACATTTTCAAGCATTTTCTCTATAGTTTTAATTCTACCTTCAATTTGTGCTTGTTCATTTTTAGCAGCATCATAGTCAGCATTTTCAGATAAATCTCCTAAACTACGAGCTTCCTTAATAGCCTGTATATTAGCAGGCCTTTTTTCATTTATTAACTCACTTAATTCATTTTTTAAATCATTAAGTCCTTCTTCTGTTAAATATACTACTTTTTTGTTTCCCATTGTAATCACCTCAAAATTAATAATAATAGGCTAGGTATCCCTAACCATAATACGAGTAAAATTTTAGCATAATTTTAGCAAAATAGCAAGTATTTTTTTTAGAAAATACTACTAGATATAGTATGCAATACATAATAAAATGATACTAATAATTAACAATCCACTCTACTATTATTTTCTTTATAGCAAAGTATTCATCTTTTTCATACTGCATATTACAGATACAATACTTTTTATTAGCAATATGGGAACAAAACATACATTCATCCAAATTAAAACAATCTTGAATAAATAAAGAATTGCTTATTTTATTAGAACAAATAATACTATAAGAGTTACTACAGTTATTAGAGTCATCTACTCTTATTGAAAAAGTGCAGTTACCACTACGCTGTGATGCTAGTAAGTATTCACTCTTGCCACAGCCATCACAAAATACTATATTTTTACAGTTAGAACAATTAGTAGAATTATAGACATAACTAGAATCATATATAGTGTCACTTTTACTAACATATGTAGAGTTATAACAACGCTCTGTAGTAATGGTATTAAGCTCTTCCCAAGTATTAATTAATTCTTCTAAAGATTTAAAATCTCTTTTTTCCATCATAAAACCTTTACTACTATCTAGTTTTTCCATATTATCTTTAGTAATAAAATTAGTAGCATTATCAAAATCAGTATATGTCTCTTCATTAGAAAATTTATCATATACTTTCCGAGGAAGTTTTATATCAAAAGCATATTTTTTATAGATATCGTCTATTGAGTCTTTATTATCTACTAAAAATACAGCATTAAATATCTTATTTATCACCACTAAAACATCTTCTCTACTCATACTTATTACTTCCTTTTTTTCTACTATTAGATAGAGTTATTAAAATATCTTTTAATTTTCTTGTTGTAAAGTTAGAAAAGTTAGTCTTAATACTAGAAGTTACATCTTTAATCTTTTCTACAACTTTAACTTTATCTCTTTCTAAAGGAACTGCTACAAAATCAGTTGTTTTCGCTTTTACTACAGGAAGTATCTTACCATCTTTACTTATTCTTACTATTACTTCTCTATTATTTAAACCTGTAAGCAAATTAATCTTATCTTCATCAGTTACACTTTTGGCAAATTTAATATCTAAAACATCTTTTAGTATAACTGCATCACTTCTTGAAGTTCTAAAAACATAATAATTAATTACATTAGCGAATATGGCATCTTGTAACTTCTTACTAATCTGTCCAAAATACTGTTCTGTTAGAATAAGAGCGATATCAAATTTCCTAGCTTCTGCTAAGATTCTTTCCATTATAGGATTTTCAAGTAAGGATACTTCATCAACAACTAATATTAGTTTTTTACCTATTCTATTTTCAATAGCAGATTCAAGGATTTCTTCCATTACTAAAGAAGATATAGTCTTAACTATTTTATCACCTAAAATACTTCTATCTAAAGAAAATATAGTTAAGTCATTATCTCTAATTACATCACTTATTCCTATTTTTTTCTTCTCAAAAGTAGAAAATACTAACATCTCATCAATAAAACTAATTATAGGAGAAATACTCTCATTATAATAATTAGTCTTTAAGTCATTAAATTCTGTTAAGAAAAAAGATATAACAGTATCATTTAGTTTAGGAGTTAATTCTTTTACTAAATTATTACGATATTCTAAATCTAATAAGACTTTTCTAATATTTAGAAATGAGAAGTCTTCTTTTACAAGTAATAAATTAATTGTATATCTTAAGACTCTTTCTAATTTTAGATTATACCCATCTTTCATTAAATTCTTAAATACTGATAGTAACAATTCATTTTTAATAACAATATCACTACTACTAGATAGAAATAAATCACAACTTTCATTAAAGAAATCTATTACTTTAGTTCTATCTAGTCCACCAATATCTTTTTCTATCGAAGCATGAGGATCTATTACTACTACTTTATAATCATCATTATTTAACATTATATTCTTAACTAAAAGACTAATTAGTTTAGACTTACCACTTCCACTACTACCAACTATTAGAGAATGTTTAAAAAAGTCATAATCCTTATAATCAAGATATAATTTACTATTTAGATATGGAAAAGCATCAACACTAAAAATACCAGTATTATTACTAGTTAAAAGAGGTAGTATTTTTTCTATGTTTAAATATTTGTTTTTCTTCTCATAAGAAAATCTTTTATTATTACTAAAATCAACACTAAGTAAATAAGTAGGTCTTGCTAGTATAAATCTTCTTCTAATATAATTATTACCATTTTTAAAGAATAAATAAGCCTTAAATAGTCTCTTATTAAAAAATGGTATTATATTAATAATTATATACTTAAGTTCTCTATTATGTTTTAATCTGCTAATATCAGAAAGCTCTAAAATATTTTTATCTACCTCTAAAATAATAGGTTTATGTTTTAGATAATCTATTTCTATATTTATATCATCTTCTTTTATTAAAAAGTCATCTATGGAATTAATTGTTGGAGGTACTTTATATTTAGTAACTAGGTAATATTTAATCTTATTATTAGATATTTCTATAACTATTTTAAATTTTCTAAAATAGCCATTATATTTACATATATAATCTATTAATTCTTGCCAAGAATCTTTTGAAACATTATCTTTATTTAAATAAATAGATTGTACTACCATATTAAAACTCCCCTTTAGTGAAGTTTAACATAAAACTAAAAAAAAAACTGATATTTATATTCTATATTTTGTCAGTTTTAGGTAAAAATGGGTCTATTAATTTATAGAAAAGTGTGATACAATACATATATGAAGAGATTCTTCATAAAATAAAAATGAATACATCTATTAGAATAGATGCTTTCAAATGTTTTCTAAAAGACATCTAATTCCAAGAGAAATTAGATGTTATTATTATCTAAAGATTAAGGTGATAATAATGAATAACAAGATAATGATAATTATGAAATATGATTTTTCTCGTTTGTTCATATATCTTGCTCCTTTCTGTAATTTTAAAATTATAGAAAGCATCTAATTCCAAATAAATGTATTCGTATTTAGTGTAACATAAAACTCGTATCTTTCATAGTACGAGTTTTCGTAAATTACTTTTTTGTTAATCTTCTATTGGTATTAAAAACTCTGTTATTCCATCGTGATAATATTCAAGTTCTGGTAATGGTCTAATATTATATTGTAAATTTAAAAACATTGTCTTATAAAACTTTTGACTAACTCTTCTAATATCTTCTGCTTCCTGGGAATCAATTATAAAGACAATCCATTTACTTCTAGGAATAACATATTTAGATAAGCCTGTTAATTTTTCTTTATATAAACAGTAATAACCAAATCTATCACTTTTATACCTATCTTCATAAGTAACCATACCATAATCTGGATACTTACTAAATTTATTTATACACTCATCAAAAAATCTTGGAGCATCTTCTTTAATAGTATCATTAGTAGTCTTAACACCTACTCCATATAAAGTAAATTCATCTAAAGATATAATGTTATATGTTAAATCACTACTATCAGTTATTTCTTCTTTAAAGACAATTCTAGGAAAAGTCTTAATACCAGTCTTTAATTCTTTCGCTTTACTAGGTTTAACACCATAAAACTTATAAAAAGCCCTTGAAAAAGATGTCGGATTATCGTAATGATATTTAATTGCAACATCTATTATTTTCTCGTTTTTTACAGTTAAATCATAAAAAGATAAAGTTAATCTTCTTTTTCTAATATACTCTGCTATCGTATTATTACAAAGTAAGCTAAAAAGTTTTTTAGCAGTATAAACATTAACACCTAAAATTCTAGCGATTTTTTTATAGTCTATATCATTTTCTAAATTAGACTCTACATAATCTATTACTTTATTTAATTCATGATAAATATTCATAACCATTCCCCTATCTAATAACTCAAATATCTTTTAATAAATTAAGCCTATAATCTTTATCTTTATGAATATTAAAATCTTGATAAAACTTCATTAACATTTCATAGTCATAATCATATGTTATAGGTAAAACAGTCTCATCTTTTGAATAATCTAAAGTTCTATTACCATACCAACATAAATATACTTTATCAATATATTCTATAGGAATACTTTTAAGTACTGTAATAAAATCTTTATGTTTAACTGGTTTATATATCCCTTCTTTATATAATTTGTATAATAGTGTATAAGGCTTTATATTCATAGGAAATAAATTAACCAAATCTGCTCCATTATCAAACAACCATTTTATACTTTCTATTGTATCTTCTATTTGTTTATTTAAAGATATAAAAGGCATACCAAAAAGACAATTAGCTTCTACTTTAAAGCCATAGTCTTTTATTAAGGAAATAGTTTCTTTAAACTTTTCATTATCTATTATTTTATTTAAACATTTTCTTCTATAAACATCGTTATAACTCTCAAAACCTAGTTCTATTTCTATTTCTTTATCTTTTAATTTTTCATTGATTAAATCTAATATTTCTTTATTAATACTAGTATAATGGCTTTCAAAAACGATAACATTTATATCAGTTTTAGAAATACAATCTAATAAGGTTATAATGTTTTCTTTAGGCATCTCTACATAATCAAAGATACTACCTAAACTATTAATAAGTAATACTTTAGGAGTTTTTCCTTCTATTGTTTTAGCCATTATTTCCTTAATATCATTAGATTTTAAATTATCTTTTCGTGACAAACCATAATCACACATTATACAATTCCCATTTTTACTAAATCTACATCCTTTACTATAGAAACATATTTGTAATACTTTACCATCAAAAAAAGTATCATATTTCTTATTAGTAAAACCTCTTTTGTTTTTTAGAGCGATGTGTTCTTTAATTAATTCTTTATCCATCATATCATCTAAACTATAGCTTTATCATATATCTTTGTATATAAATAGCTTCCTTTCTCACACTCTACTTTTTCATCAAAACTATCTAAAGTACAAATGGCATTTAAAGAAACATTATTTGAATATCCTTCATCATAAATATAACTACTATAATTTACATCAAAAGATCTTAAAGAAATAGGTTTATTATAAAAACAATTATAGTGTAATTCTTGTAATGATGGTAAATTCTGTTCATATAATGCTTTATTTAATACTATAGACGAATTTTGAAATCTAGGATTAATTTCCATGAAATAGACTTCTTTATCATAACAAATACTATCTATTCCCATAACTCCTCGATAACCTTTCTCTTGTATTAACTTTCCTATTTTTAAAGCGTACTTATTTATTTTAGTTACTAAAGAATTATCTATTAAATTTTTACTAGCTATAAAATCGCATCCTTTATATACTAATTTATTATTAATCTTCTCTATTATTTGAATTGATATAGGAAGTAAAGTAATATCATCTTCACCTATTAATAAATGAATATTTACAGGAATATTATTTTTACAGTATTTAGTTACCATATAAATTTCATCTTTATTAAACTTAATACTATTATAATTATCTTCATTCAAAATAATAGTACCACTACCACCAGAGCCTTCTTTAGATTGAATAACAAAACTATCATAATTATATAGTTTTTTTAAGCTTGTAAACTTTATGTCTCGTCCCTTAAAAAGAGCATAATCAAGTATTGGTACATAGGATTTTAAAAACTCTTTTATTTTAAATTTATCATTAATAAATTCAATTAATTCTTGATTATTTAAACATATAATTGAGTTCAACAATCCTAATTTGTTCATACTATCATAACTGTAGATTTGACTATAATACATGAACTTTACATTAGGATTATCTTTTATTGTTTTAAGAACCATCCTATCATAAAATTTATCTAATAATGGAAAATTATCTTTATTATTATGGTCAACATTTTTATTAAATTGTTTTCTAAAAGAGTTAGAATTTTTACCAAATAGAACAATACTATCATCTAAAAAACCGCAATATTTTATTTCAGATTCTCTCATTCCAACCCAAACTATATTTTTCATATATTATACCAACCAATTATAATTATTTAATTTCAGTAAGCCAAAGACTATGTAGATTACAATAAGCATAGATTTTATTATATTCGCTACTATAAGGAAAACTTACTTCTGGTTTATCTCCTGCTTTTAGCATCTTAATCATATAACTATCATCACTTGCAAGAATTATAAAAGAAATATAATGCTCATCAGTCATTGGATGCTCTACTTCTCCTACTTTAATATTAATCATTCCCTCTTTAATCTCATAAACTGGTAAATGTTTCTCAGTAGCAGCATCAACAGTGTTAGCTTCAATTAATTCCATCTTATCTCCACAACATACTAGAGCCTCGCTCTTATCTTCTAATTTTAAAACAACATTTCCACATTTTTTACATACATAAATTTTCATTAAACATACCTTCTTTCCATATTTATTATAATTATTATTTTTTATCTTTACAAGTAGTAACTAAATTTTCTAAAAGACAAGCGATAGATAACGGACCTATCCCTTTAGTTTTAGGTGTATAACTAATATTATCACTATCTATTAAAATATCGCCTAGTCCTACATCTATAACAACACATTCATCTTTTAAATCACTACTTTTAAAAAGATTACTAACACCAGTTGCACTTACCACAATATCACTATTTTTTAAAATACTAACTAAATCTTTAGTCTTAGAGTGACACATACTAACTGTTGCATCACTATTTATTAAGTAACTTGCAAGAGGTTTAGATAAATTATAACTTCTTCCAATAATAGTAACATTTTTACCACTTAAAGAGATATTATAAAACTCTAATATCTTTATAACTGCAAGTACAGTTGAATTAATTAATTTAGGTCTATTTATAGACAAATAATACTGATTAAGAGGATTTACTCCATCTATATCTTTATTTACATCTATTCTCTTATAACAAGAATATTTATCTATATTTTTAGGTATAGGCTCTACTAATAAAATACCAGTTATTTCCCTATCTTTATTTAATTCATCTATTAAAGAAATAACTTCTTTTGTATTAGAATTATCTAGTTTATAATGTCTAAAATATATATCTAAATCAAGACATTTATCTATTAGTAACTCACAATATTTAGAGTCATTAAAGCTGATAATTGCAAGAGTAAGTTTCTTATCTTTAGTATCTCTTTTTACTTTAGTTAATATATCTTTTTCTAAAGTACTACACTCTAACACTCTACTCATATTTCTTAATCTCTCTTACTAAAAAGTCATCAGTCATACCAGCGATAAAGTCTATTACTTGTCTTTTTATATTAGTAGATTCTAAATACTCACTAGATTGATGATTTAAAAATATTTTATAAATAATACTCTCTTTATTATTAGATTTAATATCTTCTAAATAGATATGATATAGTTTGTTAATTCCCACTTCATAATAATCTAATTCTTCTTTAGTCATAGATTTACTATAAATATTATCATTATTAAATTTCTTAAGAGCAAATAGGGCATTATAAACTTTATCACTCATCTTAATATAAGGTTTATCTATACTTTCATTAATAATATCTAAGACAATAGTATTAACAATATCTCTATTGTTATCACCTAATACATCCCTAATTTCTTTAGGTATATCACTTCTTTTAAATCTATCTATCATAATAGCATCTTCAATGTCTCTACCAATATATCCTATAATATCACTAATTCTAACTACACAACCTTCTAATGTCATAGGACGATATGTTTTAGATTTCTTTAAGTCTTTATAACTTTCGTTATATTCGGATAAAAACTCGTCCTTATCCTTCTTCATTGGTTCATATATAGGACTTAACATCTCCCCATTATGAGTCATAATACCATCTAATGTTTGAAGTGTTAAATTAAGTCCTTTCCCATCAGTTGCTACACTCATATAGTATCTAACACCTTGAATATTATGAGCGAAATATTCTCCTAGTTCTTTAAGCGATAATCTATTTAAGATTGCTTCCCCAGCATGTCCTAAAGGAGTATGTCCAATATCATGACCTAAGGCAATTGCTTCTATTAAGTCTTCATTTAAGTTTAAAGCTCTACCTATTGTTCTTGCAATTTTACTAACTAGTTGGACATGAGTAATTCTTCTACTAACATGGTCATTAGAGTTTAGGGTATAAACTTGTGTCTTATTTAAGTATCTTGTATAAGATAAAGAATGTATTATTCTATCTATATCATGAAAAAATGGAGGTCTAATATCTTCCTTCTCCTCTTTAAACCTAATAGCATCACTACTTCTAGTAGCATATTTACTTAAATCTTTTTCTTTGCTTAAAAAGTTCTCTTTTGCCTTCTCAAAATTATCCATTAAATCACTTCTTCCCTGTATAGTACTTTTTAGTTTTAACATTTCCCCTTTTCATCTTAACAAAATTATCAAAGTTATCTTTAACATAATTATCTCTGTTAAAGCTATCATCAATTACTACCATATTTTCTTCAGTAAAATCATCACAGTTTAGATACAAACATTCATCATAGTTAGTAATATTTAATCTATTGCTTTCATCCCTTTCTGACTTTAAGATAACAAAGTTATTAAAGCCATCTAACTCTTCATAACCTGTTTTAGTTTTAGATACGATTATTTTATCTAAAAACTTAAATTCAATCTCCTCACAAACAAAATCTTCTGCAAGCATTGCATAAACTGGAACATAATAATATTCTTTACTACTCATAATTACTTCTCCTTATTACTTATATTGAAAGATTATTTACCCTTTCTAATTAATCTTATCATAGAATAAGGAATAAGTCTTGTATCAAATGGTAATTTTAATATTTCTTCTGGATGTCTTGCAACATCAATTACTTCATTATCTTCATTATGGATGGTTTCTATTTTGTAAGGATAAATCTCTCCACTCGGTGTAAATATCTCTACTTCATCACCTACTTTAAAGTAGTTACGTTCTTTTAAGACAATAGATTTCATTACATCATCATAACCTATTATAAGTCCTAAATACTCTTGATTAGATACTTCCTGTCTTCCAGTATAATACTGATCTGTCTCATCTGCTAGATGATTAAAATATTGACTAGTTGTATCACGATTAGCGACAGAGTCAAGGCGTTTTTCATACTCAAGTAATTTCTCATCAGTTAAAGCACCATCATAAATACTATCTATTAAGAAGCGATAACTACCAATAACTGTGGCAAGGTAATAAAGACTCCTCATTCTTCCTTCTACTTTTAGAGAACTAACACCAATATCAATTAAGTCTTTAATGTACATGGCCATATTTAAGTCTTTTGTTGCAAGGGTAAATTTATCGTTATCTTTATAATCAAAAGCAAAACGGCATACTTGGGCACAACCACCTCTATTTGCATCTCTATTAGTAACATAATTAGATAAAGCACATCTACCGCTAAAACAAGTACACATGGCTCCATGAATAAAGACTTCTGTCTCTAGATTAGGAATACTTGAAATTTCTTTTATTTCTTCACGAGATAACTCTCTTGCAAGTACTACTCTACTTGCTCCTAAATCTCTATAAACAACAGCACTACTTACATTAGTAATAGAGTCTTGTGTAGATATATGAACTTCTACAGTTTTATAATTATCTATAATATATTTGGCAAGATATAAATCACTAACAATAAAAGCATCAATACCTGCTTCTATAACTTCTTTAATATATTCTTCCATACCTTCTCTATCTTTATCATGAAAGACAATATTAGCGGTTAAATACACTTTTTTACCTAAGTTATGAGCGAAAATACACCCTTCTTTTAATTCATCTAAACTAAAATTAGTAGCATTCGCTCTTAAACTTAACTTTTCTCCTCCTACATAAACAGCATCAGCACCATATAATAACACTACTTTAAGTCTTTCTAAATCACCTGCTGGTGCCAGTAATTCTATTTTTTTCATCTAATCACCTACTTTATATATGTCTTGCAATAAAATCTACTACATCATCTTCATTTACTTCTAATAACCTCATATCTTCATCAGTAACATCTGTAAAATATTTATCTAGTTTTTTATATTTAGATATAGAGTTTAAGGGATATCCTGGATTAATTTTATCACTTCTAGTACTTACCATATAGAAGTCATCTTTAGACCATGTATAGGTAGTTTCTTCTCCCTTTTCATTAATAACTGCTAAACCATATATCCATTTACAATTGATTTTCCCATCTTTTCCATATTCTTTTACTAAGTTAGTATAATAGTCAAGGGCTTCTTCATCTGTTAAACTCTTACCATTTACCCGCCTAACAAATAAACCTGGTTGTCTATCTTCTGGAACACCTTCAATATAGAGTGTATCATCCATACCCATACAAGGCTTTTTTGTAAGTCTATAACACTCTCTTGCTTTTATTAAAGCATTTTCTATAGCGGTGTTTCCATCTTCTTCTACATCTAATTTCATATCTATATCTTTTAAAGATAATACTTCTATCCCATGTTCTTTTAATCCCTTACTAAATCTCTTTGCTTTAGATTCATTTGAAGTTGCAAAAATAAATTGTTTCATAAATACTCACCTCTACTTTACTTTATAGATAGTCTCTCTATATAAGAAACCTCTATTATGCCCTGCCAACTCGTCTATTTTTTTCTTATTAAAATTAACAAAGGCATTTATTAATTCTTTATACTGATTACTATCATAGTCACCTTGCTCTATAATTCCATAGTTAATACCAGAGTCTTTTAACTCTTTATAAACATTACTTAAATTAAGACGTTTATTATAAAAGAAAGTGGTCCCATTACTATCTTCTTTAACTAAGAACTCTTGTCCACTCTTAGGCTCTTTAATAGTAATTAAGTCACTCTTATTTTTATTTTTATTTGCAAAATAACTAGTAAGTAAACTTCTTCTAGACATGGCAACTACTGGATTACCAAGCAATAAAATAAATAAATCACTTTTAGTATTTCTTCTTATATTAAGAACCTCATCTTTAGTTATTTCATTAGATAGATATGCTCCCTTAACTCCTAAATCATAATATAAGTTAATAGTATCACTATTAGTAACCACATGAGTTCCATTATAGATTAAGTTAATATTTATTTTATTTTCTTTAACTAAATTAAGAACTGCTAAATCATAAAAGAAAACACTATCTATTTTTATACTCTCTAGTTCTTTTAACACACTAAGTAGATTATCTAATTCATTATTAAATATCATTTTATTTATTACTACATATAGTAATTTATCAGTACTTTTTCTACATTCTCTTATATCAGAAATACTATAATACTTAAAATAATCAACAGAAAAGTTCTCTAATGGTAAAATAATACCATCT